>WRFI01000164.1 GCA_009778875.1 Propionibacteriaceae bacterium
GAAGCCCTGGCAACGGCCGTTGTGGGCGCGCGTGCGCCGCCGAAGCCCGCCCAGGTCGCGAGCCGGAATCACCGACTGCATGGCGTCGCGGATTTCGCCCTCGCTGACCCGCTCGCAGAAGCAGACCAGCCGTCCGTAGGCGGGATCGGCGGCGATGAGGGCGGCGCCCTCGAAGGGCCTGGGCGCCTTTTCGCCTGTTTGGGGCATCTGCGGCGGGTCGGGCAGGTCGGCCTCGGATTTCCGGTCCATCGCCAGGCCGGCCTTTTGCAGCAGATCCGCGACGTACTCTGCCACAGCCATCGACGACGTCAACCCCGTCGAACGGATGCAGCCTGCCACCGCGTAGCGGGTGGGCCCGTCCGCCTCGATGACGTAGTCGGATTGGTCGTGGGCGGCCCGCAGGCCGGCGTAGGCGGCCGTCACCTCCTCGTCCAACAGGGACGGCATCAGATGCCGCGCCTTGTCGACCACAAAGTCGAAACCCGCGGCGGTGGTGGCGGTGTCCTCGCGGTCGGTCATGTCCTCGGCGGTCGGGCCGAGCATGACGTTGCCGAAAACGGTCGGCGAGATCAGCACGCCTTTGCCCAT
This sequence comes from Propionibacteriaceae bacterium, assembly GCA_009778875.1. GTDB lineage: Bacteria > Actinomycetota > Actinomycetes > Propionibacteriales > Propionibacteriaceae > WRGV01. The sequence goes on from WRFI01000164.1 coordinate 589, forward strand.
TTTCGACGGCACCGGCAGCAAGATGACCGGCACCTTGGGGCGGGCCAGCTTGTCAAAGACGAGCAGCTCGCCGCGCCGGGGGTGAAGGTGGAAGCGATCGAAGCCGAACATGGCCTCAATCGTGTCGCCGCCCAGCCCGGCCGCGTTGACCACCCAGCGGGTCTCGACATCGCCCTTGGTGGTGTGCACGACTGTGGTCGATTCGCCGACGTCCGCCCCCGTCACCGTGGCGTTCAGCATCAGGTCGGCACCGCGGCTGACCGCTTCGGTGGCGAAGGCCAGGGGCGTGCTCCAGGGGCAGATGATCGACTCGTCCGGCACGATCAGGGCGCCAAGGGCGCCGGGCCCAAGACTCGGGACCTTCTCGTATGTCTCGGCGGCGCCGATCAGGTACGTCTTGTCGTACCCGTTGTGCTCGGCCTTGGTTTTGAGGCCGGGAAGGGACTCAAGCTGTTCGTCGTCCCAGGCCACCAGCATGGCCGACACCTTGTCGATCGGGATGCCGGTGCGCGCCGCGTAGTCGGTCAGCAGCAGATGGCCCTGGTGGACGAGTCGCGATTCCAGCGTGCCGGGTGACGCGTCGAAGCCGGTGTGGCAGATCGCCGTGTTGGCTTTCGACGTGCCGTCCCCCACATCGCCCTTGGCCTCGATCAGCGTCACCTCAAGGTTGTAGCCGGACAGCTCCCGGGCAATCGCCGCGCCCACGACCCCGGCCCCGATGACTACAACGTCACGCGTCATTTTGATCCTCCTAGTGATATCTCGACGGCTTTGCGCCAGGTGTTGCGGAAGTCCTCGGCCCGGTCAACCGACCAGGCTGGCTCATAACTATCCGAGGCTTCCCATTGGATGATCGCGTCGGGCAAGGCCAGCCCGGGCTCAAGCGCCTTGCGCATCAAGGCGACCGCGCCGAGGGGCGTCGCATGCGCCGACGGATAGACGTCGATGGGCAACTGCGTCAGGTCTGACACGGCCTGCATGAACGAGTGGCTTCGGGTGAGCCCGCCGTCGACCCGCAGCCTGGTCAGCGGGCGCCCCATGTCTTTGGCCACCAGGTCGGCAAGCTCGGCGACCTGGGCCGCCATTCCTTGGACCATGGCGCTGACGAGGTCTTCCCGGCTGGTGGAAAGGGTCATGCCCTGCCACACCGCGGCCGCGTCGGGACGCCACCAGGGTGCGGCCAATCCGGCCAGGGCTGGCACACAAACCACGCCTCCAGTATCGTCCTTCCACAATTTGTCAAGGTCAGTCGGCCCGGCAATCAAGCCGATGTCCTGCAGCCAGCGCACGGCGGATGCCGCCGTCAGCACTTGGCCGTCGGAGCAGTAGGTGATCTGACCGTCCACCGACCAGGCCACGCACGACACCAGTCCGTTCGTCGACCGGACGGGCTGACGGCCCAGATTGGTCAGGAAGAAGGCACCCGTCCCGAAGGTGCACTTGGCTTCACCGGCCGCAAGGCAGTGCTCGGCCAGCAGCGCACCCTGCTGGTCGACGATCAACCCGCCCAGCGGCAGGCTTGGGCCGAAGGCGCTGGTCGTGCCGATCACCTGGTCGTTTGGCACGATCTTTGGCAGGCGATCGTGTTCCAATCCGAACATCTCCACCAGTTCCGCGTCGTATTCGGCGGTGTCGAGGCAGGTGATCAGTGACCGGCCGGCGGTGGCCGCGTCGGTGACGAACTCGCCGCTCAACTGGTGGACGATCCACGTGTCGCTGGTGGTGACGACACCGTCGCGAGTCTGGTTTTCGCGCAGCCAGGCCATCTTCGGTGCACTGAAATAGGGGTCGAGCACCAGGCCGGTGCGCTGCGCCACCATCTCGGCCTTGTCGGACAGACGGTTGCAGACCGAAGCTGCCCGCCCGTCCTGCCAGACCAGCATGGTGGTGAGCGGTTCGCCGGTTGCCGGATCCCAGGCCAGCACGGTTTCACCCTGGTTGGTCAGCGCCACACCGTCAACCGGTATGCCCGCCTCATCCAGGGCCGCCCGGCCGGCCTGCCGCACCGAATCCATCAGCTCGCGGGGGTCTTGTTCGACCAAGCCCCCCGCCTTGTATTGGGGTCTCAGCCCAACCTCGGCGAGACCCCGGACCGCGCCCTGGCCATCGACCACGACGGCCTTAGTGCTTGAAGTTCCCTGGTCGATGGCCAGAACGCTTGTGGTCATACCTCATCCACCTCCATGTTGGGCATGCGGCCAAGGTAGTCACGTCGGCGCAGCCACACAATGAAGTAGATGATGCCGCCCAGCACCAGCGCCCCAAGGGCATATAGCTGCGCCGTGCGGAACTCAGCCGGGATCATGAAGATGCACAACTCGACGATCAGCCAGATGCAGGCCCCGATGACCACCGGCCATTCCCAGATGCCCAGGTTGAAATCGTCGGGCTTGCGCTTGTAACCGCGCCGGGTCGCCAGATAGAGCGCGACGGTCGCCGCATAGGCAATGGCCGGCACGAGCGTTCCAGCCCCCAACACGTTTTGCAGGGCATTGTCGTTTGCCCCGAAGGTCGCGACCACGCCGATCGACACGGCCGCCACCAGCACCGCCGACCACACCGGCCCGCCAGTCGGGCGAGGCACCTTGGCGAAGACTTCCGCGAAGGGGATTCGCCCGTCGCGAGCCATGGCGTGAACGAGGCGACCGTTGGACGTCATGATGACCAGCCCGCAGGCAAAGATGGCGATGCAGACGATCACGAGCATGATGTGCGTCACCACTGGCCCGACGGTCTGCGTGATGATGTCGGCCACGGCAAAGTTGGACGCGGTGATCGCGGTGACGTTCTTGCCGATACCGACCGACAGCGCCATCAGGAAGAACATGCCGACGACGCCCGAGATGATCAGCGCGCGGACCATGGCCCACGGCACGACCTTCTTCGGGTTGTGGGTTTCCTCCGTCAGGTTGGCGGCAGATTCCCAGCCGACGAGCGTGTAGGCACCAAGTAGGGCGGACAACATGAACGGGCCCAGCCAGGCGCCATATCCGGTCTTCGGAATGATGCCTGTGGAGACGAGATTTGACCAATCGCCCTTGTGGAAGAAGATCACGGCACCGAAGATCAGCAGGATCAGGCCGATCGTGCCAATCAACTCGGCCCACACGGCCATGTTGTTGATCCGGGTCAGGATCGGTGTTGACCAGATGATCAAGGCCAGTTGCAGCAGCATCAAGACTGACGTGCAGATGGCGCCGGACAGCGGGGTGTAGGTCCAGTTGAACAGCGGGAACAGCGCCACTTGCGACAGGGCGTAGTCAACCGACACTGTGGTCAAGGTTAGGAAGGCGAAGCCGATCCAGCCGTACCACCAGCCCAGCTTCGGCGTCACCAGACGGCTCGCCCACTGATAGCTGAAGCCAGATAGCGGCACTCGGCTTGCCAACATGCCATAGACCAACGCCACCAAGATGGTGCCGATCGTCACAATCGGCCAGGTCCAGATTCCGGCCGGGCCACCATAGCCCAAGACCACTCCGAATGTGGAGAACAGGCCTGTCGTGATGGAGATTTGCGAAAACGATATGGCGAACGAACCGAACTTGCCGATCGTCCGGTCGAACTGCCGGGTATAGCCAGCCTGTTTGATCTGGGAATCGGTTTCGCCTTCAACTGCACCCTTGGCGGGCGGATTGGGATTACTCATAAGTTTGACTTTCAGTTTGAGGGAAAATGTGTGTTCCGGTCGGAAACCTTCGTTGATTTCCGTCCGATCGCAACTGGGGGTGCGAACGATTCTGTTCGCGTCCAGGGCTAATAGATGATCTGGACGCCTCCTCTCGTCAGGGCTTCTTGTAGATCTCCCGATGGGGACACGTCGGTGATCACACCGTCGATTTGGTCGAGCGCGCACACGGCATACGGCGCCGTGACACCGAACTTGCTGGAATCGGCCAGGACGTAGGCGCAGCGCGTGCTGGCCATCATTTGCCGCTTGGTCGGCACCTCGTCCAGATGGAAATCCGTCAACCCCGTCTCGAAGTCGAGACCGCCTGACCCGATGAAGGCCACATCGGCGTGGACGTCCCGGAAAAAGTCAACCGCCTGGGCTCCCCAACACCCGAGGTCGCCGCCCCTGACCCGGCCGCCGCACACCAGGACGTCGATCGTCGGACATCTGGCCAGAACCTCGGCCGCCTGCAGCGACGTCGTGGCCACCGTCCCCGAAAACGACATGGCCATCGCCCTGGCC
>WRFI01000165.1 GCA_009778875.1 Propionibacteriaceae bacterium
CACCCACAAAGAGATCATCCGCTGCCTCAAACGCTACCTCGCCCGCCAGATCTACCGCGACCTGCAAAACCTCTACAACCCGGCAACCACGATTTGACAAACATAGAAGCGTCAGAGGGGAATCGCTGCGGCGCTAGTATGGGTTGGTGTTGACGCGAGGAGGTGGCGATGGAGCAGTTCGCACTTGTCATCGGCGAATCCCTGATTGATGTTGTGGGCGCGGCCAGGCTTCCGGGCGGGTCGCCGATGAATGTTGCTGTCGGGCTGGGACGGTTGGGCCGGCCCGTCAAACTGGCGACCTGGTTTGGGCAAGACACCGACGGGGGTTTGATCGCCGCCCACCTGGCGTCGTCCCATGTCGGCGTGGTGCCGGGCTCCGACGGGGCGGCGCACACGTCGACTGCGCAGGTGGTTTTCGACGACGCGGGGTCCGCTTCCTACATGTTCGATCTCGAGTGGCGCCTGGCCGGCCTTGTCGGCGACCTGCACCCCATCGTCGTCCACACCGGGTCAATCGCGGCTGCCCTGCAGCCCGGCGCCGATGATGTTCTGACAGCGTTGCGCGCCATGCGCGGCACCGCGACCATCAGCTTTGACCCGAACGTGCGGCCGCAGATCATCGGGCCCGCCGATGACGTCCGCCCGCTGATGGACGAGTTCGTCCGTCTGGCCGACATCGTCAAGGTATCGGACGAGGATCTGGCCTGGCTGAATCCGGGCGTCCCCCCGATCGAAACTGCGCGGCGCTGGGCGGCCGGTGAGAACCCGGCGTTGGTCGTCCTGACGAAGGGAGCGCAGGGCGTCACCGCCATCATCCGGGGCGGCGAGTACGATGTGGCGGCGCCGGCTGTTCAGGTGGCGGACACCGTCGGGGCCGGCGACGCCTTCATGGCCGGTTTGTTGCATGCCTTGTGGGGGGACGGATTGCTGTGCGACCGAGGTCTTAACCACATCAGCGAGCCGGCCCTGCTTCATGCGCTGACGGTTGCCACACAGGTCGCGGCGATCACCTTGTCACGCCCAGGTGCCGATCCGCCATGGTCTTGGGAGTTGGAGAGCCCTGCGTAGGCTAAACTACAAAAGGCCATCTAGCCGATGATTTGGGAAAAAGGCGAAATAATGAGCGATGAGTCTTACCCGTGGCGCGCGGCCGTGCCCACGCCGCCCCAGCCGCCAACGCCGCCCCCGCCCGTAATAGCACCGGTCGCACCCCCGATGTCGGCCCCGCCTCAGGCGGATAACACCCCGTGGCGTGCCCCCGCGCGCGTTGCACCGGAACCTCCCATGACGCCCGTTTGGCCGGTTGCAGCGCCTGTTACGCCGGTTGTGGCGCCGGCCGCGCCGCTGGCGGCACCTGTCTGGCCGGTCGCTGCACCGCCTCAGGAGGACCACCCCGCCGGCTTCGCCGCCACCCCTCCTAAGGAGGGGAATACCCAGTACTTCGCGCCGGCCGCGCCGCTGGCGGCACCTGTCTGGCCGGTCGCGCCACCCGCTGCGCCCGTCTGGCCGGTCGCTGCACCGCCTCGGGAGGACCACCCCGTCGGCTTCGCCGCCACCCCTCCTAAGGAGGGGAATACCCAGCCGGTCGGCTTTGCCGCCACCCCTCCTAGCGAGGGGAATACCCAGCCGGCCGGCTTCGCTGCCACCCCTCCTAGGGTGGGGACCACCCAGTATTTCGCGCCGTTCGTGGTGCCTGCGGCACCGGCGCCACAGCCCATGTACCAGATGGCTCCCTACGCCCCAGCGCCTCCGGTCCGCCAGAAGTCCAAGGCGCCCACCATTGTTGTCTCAGTGATCGTGGTGATCGCTGTGGCAGCCGCCGCCTTTTGGTTCTTCTGGTTCCGCGACAACGTCCCCGGGACTCCCGGTAACACCAACAATCCAACGCCCGGGCAGGGGAACGGCGCCGGGGTGCAGACGGCCACCCGGCTCACCTTGCCCGGCAGCTGCTTCGACTTGGCCCAGACGGAGGCGTCAACCCCCGCCTATGGCTATGCCTGGGTGGTGCCCTGCACGCAGCCCCACGATTCCGAGGTGTTCCTGAACCAGGCCGTCACGGCGTCCACCTATCCGGATGACGCCGGCTGGGCCGATTTGGCGAGCCAATACTGCAACCCGGCTTTCAAGAATTATGTTGGTTCGGATATGAACACCAGCAGACTTAACGTGCAATACATCCGTCCGACACAGCAATCCTGGGGCGCCGGAAATAACGCACTAATCTGTTTCGCTGTTGACCCGAACGGCAGTCGGACGACGAGCGTCGCCAACACCAAGGAATGAAGCATTGGAGATCGAATGAGTAGGCCCCCAGTCAAGAAGCCAAACACCAGCACGCTGGTGATCGTCGGCATCATAGTCGTGATCCTGATTGCCGCGGCGATCTTCGCCATCCATTCGCTGACCACCACGTTGCCGCCGGTCACGACCACCACGTCCCTGCCGACCAACACGAGCCAGGGTGGATCGGCGACGGATACGACCACGGATACCGCCACGTCCACGCAGTCGGAGGGCGCTGCCACTGGCATGCCCATCGCCAGCGCGCCCGTCGGGACGTGTTTCGAGCGGCAGGCGACGATCGACAGCAAGGGTGCCTATGTTGCCCCGATCGATTGCACCGAAGCGCACGACTCGGAAGTCTTCTACTCGGGCAATGTGTCCGAGACCACCTACCCGGATAGCGACGGCTGGCAACAAGCCGTGCTTGACACCTGCCATCCGGCTTTCAAGACGTACACCGGCATTACCTTCGGCCAGAATAGCTGGCAGATCTACTACATCTACCCATCGCAGCAGGCCTGGGACAACGGCAGCCGGCTGCTGCTCTGCTACACGACAGACCCGCTCCAGCGGACAACCAGCGTCAAGAAGGCGTCGTAGCGTCGTCTCACATGCTGACGAACCTGACCACCAGGTGAGATACTTGCGGGACGCAATCAAATCGTGATATGGTCGAAGACGGTCTAATTGACCGTCAGCGGGTCCCCGCCGATGGTCTGGCTGTTGCATCTGACGCGTCGCGCCCTGCACAGCTCATCGCCACACTTGATCGCTAGATCGCTAGCTCCATCTGATCGAAGGAACCATGTCTGCTGAAACCACCGTGGAGGGAACCCGCGGCTCAACGTCCGAAAGCCCGGACGCCATCCCGGAGCTGTCGCATCGCGAAATCCTCGAAATCCTGTCCGGCCTGTTGGTAGCTCTGCTTGTCACCAACATGGCCGGTACGGTCGTCGGCACTGCGTTGCCGCGTATCACGGAGACCCTCAACGCCACCGAGCAGCAGTACATGTGGGTGGTGACGGCCACGTTGCTGGCGTCCACCGCGTCCACCCCCATCTGGGGCAAGCTGGCCGACCTGTTCGACAAGAAAAAGCTGATCATGGGAGGTCTGGCGATCTTCATCGTCGGCTCGATTCTGTCGGGTACCGCCACCTCGCCCGGCTACCTGATCGCCTCCCGCGCGTTCCAAGGCATCGGCCTGGGCGCCATGATGTCATTGGTCCAGGCCATCATCGGCTCGATCATCCCGCCGCGCAAGCGGGGCCGCTACATGGCCTACACCGGCGCCGTCATGGCGATCGCCACGGTCGGCGGGCCGCTGGTCGGCGGGTTCCTCGTCGACACGTCATGGCTGGGGTGGCGCTGGTGCTTCTGGTCGGCGGTGCCCTTCGCGATCATCGCCGTCATCATCCTGCAATGGCGCCTGAAAGTGCCGCATTTCCATCACAAGAGCACCAAGATCGATTGGGTGGGCGCCGTGCTCATCACCGCCGCAACCACCGCGGTACTCATCTGGATCAGCTTCGTTACGAAGAACTACAACTGGATCAGTTGGCAGACCTTCGCCATGCTGGGCTTCGCCGTGGTGGCGGCCGTAGCCTTCGTCATGGTCGAGTTGCGGGTGCCAAACCCCATCATCCCGATGCCGATTCTGACGATGCGGGTGACGGCGCTGGCCGTCCTGGCCTCGATCGCCGTCGGCGTGGCGATGTTCGGCGCGGCCGTCTTCCTGTCGCAGTACTTCCAGTTGGGACGGGGCATGAGCCCGATGAGGGCCGGACTGATGACCATCCCCATGATGGTCGGTGTGCTGCTCAGCTCGCTGTTCATCGGGCGGTTGGTGTCGAAGCTGGGAATTTGGAAACCGTTCGTCGTGGTCGGGGCGATCCTGCTGACGATCGGGTCGTTCCTGATGTCGACCATCGGGGCCACCACCTCGCTTGTGACCATCGGCGTCTTCGGGTGCATCACCGGGTTGGGCGTCGGCATGTTGATGCAGAACCTCGTGCTGGCCGTCCAAAACTCCACCGCTGTGGCGGACGTCGGCGCTGCCTCCGGCACGGTGACGTTCTTCCGCTCGCTGGGCGGCGCGGTCGGCATCCAGGCGCTGGGTTTCGTCTTTGAGCACCGCATGACGGGCGCGATCACGAATGGGCTGCCGGACGTCGTCAAGGCCGCCGTCACAGCGGACGCCACCGCCAACCCGGCGGTCGCGCAGACCTGTGCGGCACTGGCGCAAAGCGGCTCGTCAGCGGACCCGGCCAGCCTGGCGCAAGCCGCTGCCCAATGCCCCCAGACGGCCGCGATCTTCACTGACGCCATCAAGATGGCCAACACCCACGGCGGCACGATGGATGTCGCGCAGTTCACGTCGGAAAGTTTCCGCAACCTGGTGACGTCGTCCATCGCCGACTCCATTGGACGGCTGTTCCTGATCGCGGCGTTCATCTCCATCTTGTCGATCATCACCGTGCTGTTCATGAAG
>WRFI01000166.1 GCA_009778875.1 Propionibacteriaceae bacterium
CGGAAATCGTCGTGCTGCAAGTTCCGCGGGTTGAAGGGAGGCAGGCCCCAGCGCTGTCCCTCAATGTTGTGCGTGTCGGGCGGGGCGCCGATCTCAAAACTGAAGCACAGGTCGTCCTGGTAGGCCCAGGCGTCCTCGCTGTGCGAATCGAAACCGACGGCGACGTCAGCCACCACGTCAACCCCGCTGTGGCAGGCAGCCACGTATTGCTGCTGGGCGACGAACTGGCACCACGCATAGAAGGTGACGCGATCGGCGTGGGTCGCCGCAAACTCGGCCACACCGGAGGACGTCGGCCGCCGCAGCTTTTTCGGCCACTGTTGCCATTCCGGCGAGTCGAGTTCCTCGACAATGGCGCACCAGATCGAGAAAGACTGCAGCGGCTTGCCGGTGGCCTCCCGCCAGGCGGTGAACTCGAGGCTCGGGGTGTCGCGCTGGGCGTCCCAGATCAGTTGCAGCGCCTGCTTTTTCAGCGCCCAGACGGCCGACCGGTCGATCAGGCGCTGTTCGTTGAGCGCCCGTCCTTGCTTTGACAGCTCTTCCAGGTTGACGCGCTCCGCCCCCGGCGCCAGCCCCGGGGCGATGTGCAAGACGTTGAGGAAGGTGCGCGAGGCGGGCGAGTACGGCGAATCCTGGGGCCGCTTCGTCGGCGCGACGGCATGGACGGGTGACACCTGCACGCACGACGCACCCTGCTGGGCGGCCTTCCGGCAGATCAGCGCCAAGTCGCGGAAATCGCCGATGCCCCACGACTCAGCGGTGCGGGACGCGTAGAGCTGCACCTGCCAGCCCCAACTGCGCGGGGGCGTCCGCAAGGCGTCCGGGGCGCAGATCACCAGATGACGCAGCCCGTCATCGGTGTACAGCACGTGGTAGCCCACCTCGTTGATGTACCCAACCGCCCGATAGGTGTGCCCGCCGGCCATTATCATCGTGCCGTAAAGGCCTGGGTGGTAGCGCCCCGGTGTGCAGACGATCGGATCGCCCGCCCCGTCCTCCAGGTCGGTGAACACCTGGGCCACCAGACCAAGCGTCTCGGTCTTGGTGGTGACGAGCCGTCCGGCCGCGTTGATGTAGCTATCCGCCACACCAAGCGGTGCCAGCATCTTCACCAGTTCTTCGCGGCTCAGCGCTACGTCCGGTTCCAAATCGCTCACCCTTCTAGCTTAGGCTCGGAAAATGTCGGGGTGAGGCCAGCCCTGGGCGTCGTAGGCCTTCGTCACGGCGTCACTGACGTCACCCACCTTGGGCAGCGGCACCAGCGCGATGACACAGCCGCCGAAGCCACCGCCGGTTTGGCGGGCCCCCAGGGCCCCGTTGGCCACCGCCACTTCACATGTCAGGTCCGATTGCGGGCAACTGATGCGATAGTCGTCCCGCTGTGAGGCCTGGGCGGCGGTCATCAACTGCCCGAAGCTCACCCAATCGCGGGCCTGCAACGCCGCCACGGCTTCAACCACCCGGGCGTTTTCCGTCACAATGTGACGGACGGCCCGCACCTGGGCCTCCGACTGGAACTTTTCCAGAGCGTCCGGCAGGCCGTCCAGATCGATGGCCCGCAGCGATGTCACGCCCAGTTTGACGGCTGCCGCCTCGCAGGCCGCCCGCCGGGCGGCGTACTGCCCGTCGACGTTGGCGTGCGGCGCCAATGTGTTGATGACTAGCAGTATCAGACCGTCAGCGGCCGGGTCGAAGGGCACCGGCCGGGCCGACGGCAGGCCGACGGCGTCCAGCTTGTCGAAGTCGATCAGCAGCGCCATACCGGCGGGTGCCCGCAGGCTGGCCGTCTGATCGAGTCCGCCCGTCGGCGCCCCCACGATGTGGTTTTCGGCTCGCTGGCAAAGCGCCGCCAAGCGGGCGCGCCCGGTGTCATCCTTGGTGAGCCCAAGGTCGAACAGCGCATCAGCGGCAACAGCGATGCACCCCTCGATGGCGGCGCTGCTCGACAACCCCGAGCCGATTGGCACCTGCGAGCTCAGCACCGCATTCAGGCCGCCGACCGTCAGCCCGGCCTCGCGCATCGCCCAAACCACACCCGCCAGATAGGCGGCCCAGTTGGGCGGATTCCCCGGCCCGATCTCGTCCAGCGCCACCTCGACGGTCTCGCCCAAATCCAGGGACGCAAGACGAAGACGATCGTCCTCGCGACGACCGGCCGCCAGCCAGGCCCGTTGCGACAAGGCGATGGGCAAACACATCCCCCGGTTGTAGTCCGTGTGCTCGCCGATCAGGTTGATCCGTCCCGGTGCCGACCAGACGCCCTCGGCCGGGCGCCCGTACATCGCCACATAGGCCTCAGCCACGCTCTGACCGGGAGTTTCCATGTAAACCAGTATCGCGCATCGCCCATTCCTCTTCTTGGGAGGGGTGGTCGGTCACCTTCCGTGGTCGGCTTGCTTCGCCTGACATCGGTCCGGGCGGTATTATTACAGAGTTGATTCTGCCGATCCAGGGGAAGGATCCCGATGGCCGCCCGTCCACCCTTTTGGCGCACCGCCGCATTGCTGACTGCCATGGTCGTGGTGTTGCTGGCCACCGGGCTGGCGGGGTTTCACGCTTTGACTTCCCAGCCAAAGGTTGAGCAGACACCCTGCGCCACCCAGACCGTGACCGGGTCGATCAGCACCACCGATGTGGGGGTGCGCGTCTACAACTACCAGGGCGGCACGGTTGGTCTCGCCACGAGTTTGGGCGGCAAGCTGGCGGACGCCGGCTTCAAGGTCACCTACATCGGCAACATACCGCCGAAGCAGGACGTTCCGGCGTCCACCACGATTGTCGGCGGCAAGGCGGACGACCCCGAAGTCCAGCTGGTTTCGGGGTTCTTCCCCGATTCGATCACCCAGGCCGACGGGCGCACCGACCATTCGGTTGACGTACTGATCGGCGCCACCTGGGCCGGGTTCGACACCAGCTTCAAGGGGGACGCACCCCCGCACGTTTACGTCAGCAAGGCGACGATCTGCCCGCCGATCATCACACCGGGCGCCACGCCGACCGACACGCCGACACCGACGGACACCTCCACCGACACGCCAACCGACGAACCAACCGACACGTCGACCCCATAGCTCAATGCCTGACGCAGCGCTGGTGCATGTTTGCCGTCACGGGCAGGTTCACAACCCGGGCAATGTTCTGTACTCCCGGCTTCCCGGTTTCCACCTGTCGGACGCGGGACGAGCGATGGCCGAGCACCTCGGGCAGCACTTCGCCGACGTCCCGGTGACGTACCTGGGCGTCAGCCCGCTGGAGCGAGCCCAGGAGACAATGGTGCCGATCGCCGTCCGCCACGGTGGCGTGGCGGTGGTCACCGACGAGCGGCTCATCGAAGCCGAATCGCGTATGCAGGGGCAGGTCAAGGGGCCTTTTTCGCTGGGGCTGGCCAAGCCCGCCAACTGGCGGTTCTTCTTGAGCCGGGACGGTTGGGGCGAGGGGTTCCAGCCGATGGCCGATCGCGTCACCGCCGCCATCGCCGACGCCGGTTTGGCCGTCGGCACTGGTGGTCACGCCGTCCTGGTGTCACACCAATCGCCGATCTGGGCGGCCCGCCGTCACGCCGAAGGCAAGTTCTTGTTGAACGTGCCCTTCATGCGTCAGTGCGCACTCGCGTCGGTCACAACCTTTTCGGTCACGCCGGACGGGAAAGTCGGCTTCGTTAGCTATGAAGAAGATATGACAACCAAATGACCGCAAAATAGGCGGACTCTGACAGGCGTCCCCCTTGCCTAGCATGATTGAATTACATACATGGCAGAGTATCCGTGGTTGGCGCATTATCCGTCAGCCGTCCCCCACACCGTCAAGGTGCCGTCAGAATCGTTGGTGGCTCTGATAGCCAAGGCGGCGAAAACCGGCCCTAAGGCCGCTGCCACCAGCTTCTTCGGCGCGAGCATGACGTACGGCAAGCTCTATGCCCAGGTGCTGCAGGCGGCTGAAGGCCTGCGCCGGCTGGGCGTCGGGCCGGGTGACCGCGTCGCCATAATCTTGCCGAACTGCCCGCAACACATTGTGGCGTTCTATGCGGTGCTGCGGCTGGGGGGCATCGTCGTCGAGCACAACCCGCTGTACACGTCACGCGAATTGCGCCACATGCTGGAGGACCATTCCGCACGCGTCGCCATCTGTTGGGACGTCGCCGTCCCCAAGTTGCGGGATCAACCAGGTGACGTCGAACTCGACCACATCATCTCCGTCAACCTGACGCACGCCATGCCGATGCTGAAGAGTTGGGCCCTGCACCTGCCCGGCCTCCGCCGGATGCGCAAGAAGCTGACGGCCAAGGCCCCCGGCACGATGCCGTGGGAGAAGCTGCTGAAGGTGCCGCCGCTGCAGGACGAAAAGTTCGCCCAGGCCGATCCGGACGAGCTGGCCGCCATCCAATACACCTCCGGCACGACAGCCCAGCCGAAGGGTGCAATGCTCACCCACCGCAACCTTTACACCAACACCGTGCAGGCCAGGGCTTGGCTGTGCGGGCTGCGCGAGGGCGCCGAAACGTTTTACGCCGTCCTGCCGATGTTCCACGTCTTTGGGTTGACGCTGAACATGACGCTTGGCGTACTACTGCGGGCCAAGATTGTGCTGTTCCCCACCCCCGACCCGGCGATGGTGCTGGACGAGGCCAAGCACAACCCGCCCACCGTGATCGGCGCTGTGCCGCCGATCTTCGCCGCCCTGGCGTCGCTGGCGTTGCGGCGTCACATCAGCCTGGCGAGCGCCCAATTCTGCTTCTCCGGGGCGATGGCGCTGAC
>WRFI01000167.1 GCA_009778875.1 Propionibacteriaceae bacterium
CAGGGAGCCGGGCTTTTCGAAGGAACGGCGTCTGGAACCCCAGGTGACAGTGGGATTGTTGGCTGACTGTTCGGGTGCCCCGTTAATGGTTGATGCTTTCCCCGGGAACCAGGCTGAGACGACTACGATGATCCCTTTGATCCAACGGTTCATCACCGCCTATGGCATTACCGCGGTGACGGTGGTGGCTGATGCCGGGATGTTGTCGCAGGCGAACCTTAGAGCCGTCGAGGATGCCGGCTGGTCATTCATTGTGGGTGGGCGGATCCCTGAAGTGCCCTATGTGGTCAAGCAGTGGCTGAACACTCACCCTGGTGAGCAGGTACCTGACCAGTTGACCTTGTCACAGCCGGATATCATGGGTGTCAAGCCTGATCTTAGAATGCGCATGATCTACTACCAGTGGCGGGCCGATCGGGCCCGTCGTAGCTTGCATGGTATTGACCAGCAGATCGCCAAAGCAGAGAAAACAGTTGCCGGGCAAACCCCTGTGAAACGGAACCGGTTCGTCAAGATCAGCGGCGCTGTCAAAAGTGTTAACCGGGAATTGGAAGCGAAAACTAGAACCTTGGCTGGCTGGAAATCCTATGTCACGAACCTGGATTCGACTCCCGAATTCGTGATCGGCGCCTACCATCAGCTTTGGCATGTCGAGCATGCTTTCCGTATGTCTAAACACGATTTGAAAGCCCGCCCAATACTATGCCGACGTCGGCATAGGATCGGTTATGCCGATGATTGGGTTATGCCGAGTTGTCAGTGGTGCTGCTAGTTAGGGTGCTGTTCGCGGCTTGAATATCGGCATAACGTGTGGTGTTCTTTCTGTCATTGGTGGGTGACAGAAAGGTAGTGATGGTGGGTAGGCCGCCGGTCCTGTTGACGGGACCACTGGAAGAGTCAGGTGTTAGGTTTGCGGCATGGCTGGCTGGTTCGGCGCTGTGTTATGTCAATCAGGAACGGGCTTGGAGGGAGTTCGTGCGGTTCTCGATATGGCTGGCCGGCCAGGGCCTTGACACTTGCTTATTGAATGAGGACATGGTCGATCAGTATTGGATCGGCAAGTGTGAACGTGTTGGCAGCCGGCTGACGCGCCAACACGTTCAAGTCGTTAAGCGGTTCCTGGCGTGTGAGGGGCTGATCGTGTTGAAGCCGCCCCGGTCGCGGAGCCTGGGCGGGGTACCGCGGTTGCGGGAGGGGCCGCTGGCGGAAGTTTTGCCAAGGATGCCTGAGTGGTTGGCCGGGCGGGGTTATGCGCCTGGCACGGCTTTGAGTATGGCGGATGTGACAGCTAACTTGAGCCGCTGGCTCGGGCTGCGACATGTCCGCGCCGGCGAGATCACGGTCACTCTGCTGGAGTGTTTCGCCGCCGAACAGTCTGCCCATGGCAGGACCAGCGCCGTAAAACGGATGTCCGTCGTGGCCGCGTTCCTATCGGGTAGCGGGTTGATGGTGCCTGAATCGAAAAGCCCGTCTGCTGATGGCGAGCTTGACTTGTGGGCTGAGTATTTACGGTCAGCGCGGGGTTTGTCTCCTGCCTGGATCAGGGAAAGTGTTCTTTGGGTGGAGGGCCTGATCGAGTCGATCACAAGTGAGGACGATGTCAATTGGGATGTGTTGACGCCGCGACTGGTGTCAGATTATGTCGCCAGCCGGGGTCGCGGGTATTCGGCCGGATCGGTGCGTCATCTCGCCTCGGCCGTACGGTCGTTGTTGAAGTGGGCGGTGGCCACCGGCCGGGTGGACCAGGAGATGTCCGCGGCTGTTTTAGCGCCGAAACGCCCCGCCGCCGGGTTGCCGAAAGCGTTGAGCCGCGATCAGGTCGACCGGTTGCTCGGCGCGGTCGACCAGTCAGGGCCGGGTGGGTTGCGCGACTATGCGGTGATCCTACTGCTCGTGCGTCTTGGCCTACGGGCTGGGGAGGCAGCTGGGATCAGACTTGACGACATCGATTGGCGTGCCGGAACTATCCGGGTTTGGGGTAAGGGGCGAGGCATGGTGACACCCCTGCCGAGCGATGTCGGTGAAACGCTCGTCGCCTATCTTCGAGGCGGAAGACCAGCCGGGGCGCTTGATCGACACCTGTTCATCCGCTACCGCGCGCCGTGGACCAAGATGAGCGTGTCCGGGCTGTCTTGCATCGTTGCCCGAGCGGCGCAACGCGCCGGGATAGGAGTGATCCGGGCCCACCGACTGCGCCATACTGCCGCCACGAATGTCATCAACCGGGGTGGCAGCCTCGCCGAGGCTGGCCAGCTGTTGGGGCATACGACGATGAGTTCAACCGCCGTCTACGCCCGTGTCGACATGACATCACTCCGACAGTTAGTGATCGCCTGGCCAGGAGGCCAACCATGAGCCGATTCGATGAACACCTGGCAGACTACCTGGCGACCCGGCGGGGTCATGGCTACAAACTCGACTCGCTAGGACTGTTGAACAAGTCGTTCCTCGCCTGGCTCGATACCCAAAACCGTGAATCGTTCACTGTCGCTGACGCAGTGTCTTGGGCGATGGCCTGCCCGACACCGTCGAGGAGCCGCTGGGCTACCCGCCTCGGGGCGGTCAGAACATTCGCCGCCTGGCTGCAAGCTTCCGGCATTACAGGGGTGGAGGTTCCCCCCGCCCGGCTTCTCGCCTGCCCATCAAAACGGGCAACACCATACATGTATTCCGCCACCGACACAGCCAGACTGATCGGGGCTTGCCCGGATGTGTTCCTCAACAAGTCGGTAGCATCGACCATGGCAACACTGATCGGGCTTCTCGCCGTGACTGGCATACGGATAGGCGAAGCACTGGCGCTCGTGCACGGACATCTCGACCAGCGCGCTGGAGTATTGACCGTCTACTCGACTAAGACAGGTCAAACCCGTATCCTTCCCCTCCACCCCACCACGGTCGCCGAGTTGGCACGCTATCTGGACACACCCAGCCGGCGCCAATTTCCCCGACGGGTCAACGACCCCATATTCGTCAACACAATAGGCCATCCAGTGGGATACACGACCGTGCAGGAGAACTTCCGCAAACTTATCACCAAGGTCGACCTACCCGACCAAACCCCTGCCAGGCCACGCATCCACGACCTGCGCCACTCATTCGCGACCAACGCCATGACCACCGCCTATCGTGATGGCACCGACCCAGCCAGGACCCTCAGCCTCCTGTCAACCTGGCTGGGGCATCACAACCCGGCAGCCACCTACTGGTATCTGACCGCCGCCCCCCAACTACTCGCCCATGCCGCCGACCGACTCGAAAAGGACCAGACATGACCGTATTGACCACCGTTTTGCAACGCTACTTCACCGACTACGCCCCCAGGCAGCGCGGGCTATCCCCGAACACCATAAGCGCCTACCGCGACACCTGGCGGCTCCTCCTCAAACACGCCGCGTCAGCCGGCGTCAACCCCGATCGGGCAGACTTCGACACGATTGACGCCGACATGGTCACTCGTTTCCTCGACCATCTGCAAACCGTACGAGGTAACACCACCACGACAAGAAATCAGCGCCTAGCCGGCATCAAAGCTATCGTCGCTTTCGCCCAACCCGACTATCCCGAGCATGCCGACACGTTATCCCGCATCCTCGCCATCCCGACCAAACGCTCACCGGCTTGCCAACCCGTTTTCCTGACACCACAAGAAACCGAACATCTGATCGCCGCGCCCGACACGACAACATGGACCGGCCGGCGCGACCGAGCCATGCTCACGCTCGCCGCCCAAACCGGGCTCCGTGTCTCAGAACTCGCCAGCTTGGCGATCACCGACCTTCGCCTGGATACATCGAAAACGGTCAACACCATAGGTAAAGGCCGAAAAACCAGGGCGACGCCATTGACGGCAAGTACTGTCGCCGTGCTGAGACGATACCTAGCCGAACGGGCCACCCACCCAGGTATCGCGCTGTTCCCCGGACCCAAAGGTCAACCCCTCACCCGTGACGCCATCGAACGCCGGCTCGCCATCCACCTAGCCGCCACCGCAACCACCTCACCGGGCATCGCCGCCAAACACGTCACCATGCACACGCTGAGACACACTGCCGCGATGAGACTCCTCGAAGCAGGTGTCGACATCGCTGTCATCGCCCTATGGCTCGGACACGAACACACCACCACGACCGACCGTTACCTCCACGGCCACCTCGGCCTAAAACAAGAAGCCATCGACCGCACCCGGCCATCATCTGTGAAACCAGGCCGATACAAGCCTGCCCCAAACATCCTCGCCTGGCTCGACCAACTCTAGACCCCTCCGTTATGCCGATATTCAAGCCGCGAACAGCACCCTAACTAGCAGCACCACTGACAACTCGGCATAACCCAATCATCGGCATAACCGATCTACCATCACAAGAAAGAATCGATTGACGCGCATTTAGCGGTCGTTTTCGCGGCCCTGGCGATATCACACTGGATCGAACAAACCACAGGCTGGACGATCAGCCAGTTCGTCAAAACGATGCGCACCTACCGCGAAGTCACCATCAACGTCGACGGCCACCACGTCAAAGCCGAACAGCCCATCACCCCCGAAATCACCCAACTACTCGACGCTATCCGCGACCGTTTGGGGTACTAATTTGAGCCAAGTCAGGACGCACGAACGGCGCCGGTGTGGGCGGGTTGCGGGGTGTCACGCCGCAAGAGTATACGCATCGGACGGGTGCGATGCCGCGACGCACATCAATTTCACAGATATGACGGGGGGGTATCGGGC
>WRFI01000168.1 GCA_009778875.1 Propionibacteriaceae bacterium
CTGGGGCATCATCCAACAGCGGATGCCCGCGCCGGGCGTCCAACCCCGCCTCCAGCGCCGCGCCGACCTGATAGATGCGGGCGTCCTGCAGGGCCGGGGCCATGATCTGCAGGCCGACCGGCAGGCCGTCCTCCGGGCTCAAACCGCACGGCACCGAGCCGGCGGCGATACCCGCCAGGTTGACCGGGATGGTGCACAGGTCCGACATGTACATGGCCAGCGGATCGTCCAGCCTCTCCCCCAGCTTGAAGGCGGTGGTCGGAGTCGTCGGGGAAACCAGCACGTCGCAAGCCTGGTAGGCGGCGGCGAAATCGTCGGCGATCAGCTTGCGCATCTTCTGCGCCGAACCGTAGTAGGCGTCATAGTAGCCAGCCGACAGCGCATAGGTGCCAAGTATTATCCGGCGCTTCGCCTCGGCGCCGAATCCGGCCCCCCGGCTGGCCCGCATGACCTGCTCCGTGGTGGCGTCCGGCCCGCCTTGCCGCAGACCGTAGCGCATGCCGTCGTAGCGTGACAGGTTGGATGACACCTCGGCCGGCATGATCAGGTAATAGGTGGCCAGCGAGTGCACGAAATGCGGGCACGACACCTCCACCACCTCGGCACCGGCCTCGACCAACACCTGGACGGCCTCACGGAACCGTTGCTCGACGCCCGCCTGGTAGCCCTCACCGCCGAGTTCCTTGACGACGCCGATGCGCAGGCCCTCCACGTCGGCCCGGCGGGCCGCCTCGGCCGCACCGACCGCCTGGGTGCCTGTCAAGTCGACGGACGTGCCGTCCCGGGGGTCGCGCCCGACGATGACGTCATGCAGCAGCGCCGTGTCGAGCACGTTCCGGGCGCACGGCCCGGCCTGGTCGAGGCTGGAGGCGACGGCGATGATGCCGTAGCGCGAAACCGCCCCATACGTCGGCTTGACGCCCACCGTTCCGGTGACGGCGGCGGGCTGACGGATCGAACCCCCCGTGTCGGTGCCGATGGCCAGCGGTGCCTCAAAGGACGCCAGCGCGGCGGCCGAACCGCCGCCGGAGCCGCCAGGTATCCGGTCAAGCGCCCACGGGTTGTGTGTCGGGCCGAAGGCTGAGCTTTCCGTCGACGAGCCCAGGGCAAACTCGTCCAGGTTTGTCTTGCCCAGAATCACCAGGCCGGCGCCCTGCAGCCGCTCGACCACCGTGGCGTTGTAGGGCGGCAGCCAGCCCTCCAGGATGCGCGACGAGGCCGTCGTCGGCAGACCTTGATAGCACAGTAGGTCCTTCACGGCGATCGGCACGCCGGCCAGCGGGCCCAGCTTCTCGCCGGCCGCGATACGGGCGTCGATCGCGTCGGCGCCTTGCAGCGCGCGCTCGCGATCGGTCGCCAAAAAGGCGCGGACGTCGCCGTCCACTGCCTCGATTCGGTCAAGGCACGCCGCCACGACCTCGCGGGATGAGGCTTCGCACGAGGCGATCTGGCGTCCGAGTTCGGCGGCGCCCAGCCGGGTCAGCTCGGTCATGCTTCTTCCTCCAAGATCCGCGGCACGCGGAAACGCTCGTCCTGCCAGGCCGGCGCGTCCTGCTCGATGATTGGCTGCAGGACCCGCCAATCGGTTGGCTGAGGCTCGTCCGCCCGTGCCACGTTGACGATGCCCAGCGGATGCGCCAGGGGCGGGATGTCATCGTCCTTCACCTCGGCCACGCCAGCTACCGCCTCGACGATAACGTCGATTTGGGGTGCCAGATGGGCCAGCTCATCGGGCGTCAGCTCGATGCGAGCCAAATCGGCCAGACGGGCCACGTCGTCACGCGTCAGTCCCACGGCAACCTCGCTTTCTGCGCACCCATCAGCCGTGCAGCGCCTTGTACCAGAAGAAACCGACAACAATCAGAACCACCAGTGCCAGAACGAACAGCAGCGGCACGATCAGGCGGCCGCGCTTCTTGGCCGATGTGGTGGTGACCTCGACCGGGCCCCATTCACCCACACCGGGGCGCACGCGAACCGGCGCGTCGCCGTCAAGCTTCAGATCAGACTGGACAAATCCCACCCCTCCACTTTATCTGACGGGGTGACTGGATATTGACGGCCTGCATGATTGGCATGACGGCCCTTTTCGCCGCACATGTGCTATAGACCGAAGCCCGTCACGGACAAAGCACGCCCAAGGGGACGACGGACACCCCGTCCGGCCGCGTGTACGCATAGCCCGTTGCGGTGACGACCGCCAAGAAGTTCGGGGCGCCCACGGTTTGAGCATCGACCCGCCCGGCGAACCTCTTCAGGTTGTCCGCTGCCTGATCGATCACGTCAGGGGCGTTGCCCAACTTGACCTCGACGGCCCCCCAACGTCCGTAGCCACCATCAATCACGATGTCTACTTCCAGCCCGGTGGAGTCCAGGTAGTGGCTGGCCGTGGCGGAGCAGGCTCCGGCGTACACCCTGAGGTCGCGCAACACAAGTGACTCGAAGAGGAAACCGAACGTCTTGAGATCCCGGCGCAACTCGTCCAGCCCGGCGTTCAGCAGGCTTGCTGACATCGCCGGGTCGACGAAATGGTGCTTGGCAGCCGTCCGGATTCGCGCCCTCGACCGCAGAACTGGACTCCAGCTCGGCAACGGTTCGACCACCATCAAGCGCTCGAGCGCTTTGAGGTATGACGACGTGGTATCACTGGGCACTGGGCTGCCCGTGTCAGAGGCAATTGTCGTCAGGCGAGCTTGGGATGCCGTATGTCGCGCCAGCGACTGCATCACCATCAACACGCGGGCCGAGTCCCGGCGCACGCCATCAACCGCCCGCACCTCGGCGTTGGCAATCTCGCCGCAGTAGTCGCCGACGTTGGCCTGGGCCTGTTTCCAGGAGAGCCGACGGTCGCCTGGCCAGCCACCGTGGCACGTTTCCTCAATCACATCGTCCAGGTTGAGCGACGACGCGCCCGTAGCCTGATTGCCTGCCAATAGTCCGCTCAGGCTCACCTGGCCGGTTGACATGCCTGACTCCCAGAGAGTCAGCGTCCTCATGCGAAGCCGGCTCACCCTGCCAGCCCCCGTGTGACGTGTCACGTCGTCCGCCGGTGTGGCCGACCCGGTGAAGATGAATTGTCCTGGCTCGCGCCGCGCGTCAACCGCCCGCCGCATCTCGTTCCAAAGCTGAGGAACCAACTGCCACTCGTCGATCAGCCTCGGCACCGGCCCGTCCAGCACGTTGCCAGGCGCGATCTGGGCCGTCACCCGAGCCGACTCGTCAATGTCGAGGCACACGCTACTGGCGCAATGCTGCATGGCGGTTTCCGTCTTACCGCAACCCTTCGCCCCCTCTATCAGGACGGCACCGATGCGGGACAGACGATCGTCAAGCTCTGCATCGGCCACCCGGTTGAGATACGTTCCGTTTGCCATAGCTGCCATTCTACTAGCTGTTATGTCGCACACACCGTGCTTTGCAGCAATTCTAGACCTGATGTTGCAGACATTTCAACCCGGTGTTTGCAGTGTTTTCAGGCACGTTCTTGCAGATTCAGATCAGACTGGACAAATCCCGCCAGTTCGCGCTGCCCGACCGACGGGGTGGTTTGTCACGTCCCTGCACAGGCTTGGAGGACCACCCCGTCGGCTCCGCCGACACCCCTCCTCAGGAGGGGAATGGAGGATGTCAGTCCATCTTCATGACGATGCGGCCGTCGATGTGGCCTTGCTCCATCTCGTGGAAGATGTTGTTGATGTCGTCCAAGGGGCGGGTCGCGTAGGTCGGGGCGACCTTGCCGCGGGCGAAGAAGTCCAGCGCCTCAGACATGTCCTTGCGGGTGCCCACGATCGAGCCGCGGATCGTCAGGCCGAACAGCACCGTCGTGAAGATATCCAGCGGGAACTGCTCGGGCGGCAGGCCGACCAGCGAGACGGTGCCACCGCGACGCAGCGACCCCACAGCCTGCGGGAAGGCCTTGCCATTCACAGCCGTCACCAAGGCACCATGCACGCCACCACCGGTCTGGGCCTGGATCTCGGCGGCCGGATCTTTGGCAGTCAACGCGTTGACCGTCACCTCGGCGCCGTGCTTGCGGGCCAGCGCCAGCTTGTCCTCAGCCACGTCGACGGCGGCGACCCGGCGTCCCATGGCGACGGCGTACTGAACCGCCAGGTGACCGAGCCCGCCGACGCCCGAGATCAGCACCCACTCGCCGGGCTTCGTGTCTGTCATCTTCAGGCCCTTGTACACCGTCACACCAGCACACAGCACGGGTGCCGCACCGGCCAGGTCAACGCCTTCCGGAATGATCGGGCAGTAGCGGGAATCGACCAGCATGTATTGCCCGAACGATCCGTTGACGGCATAGCCGCCGTTCTTCTGGTTGGGGCAAAGGGTCTCCCAGCCCGTCTCGCAATACTCGCACTCGCCGCAGGCCGACCACAGCCAGGCGTTGCCGACCATGTCGCCCACTTTGATGCGTGTCACGGCGTCACCAACCTCGACGACGCTGCCGATGCCCTCGTGGCCCGGCACGAACGGCGGCGTCGGTTTGACGGGCCAGTCACCCCGGGCGGCGTGCAAATCGGTGTGACAAACTCCCGAATACTCAACCTTGACGAGGGCCTCGAAGCCGCTCGGGTGGGGTATTTCAATGTCTGTGACTTCCAGTGGTTGCGTGAATGACCGCACAACGGCGGCCCGCATCTTACTCATGTTCCTCTCCTTGTGCCTGCCCTTTTGCCCGGGAGCCGGAATGA
>WRFI01000169.1 GCA_009778875.1 Propionibacteriaceae bacterium
GCCGCTGACCAAGCGCTTTCCGCTTCTTGGTTCGCCCGTTGCCGCGATCTGGTACTCCGGACAGATGGGCGACGACTCAATACCGGGTCCGACCACCTACTGGATCGACGCGGTTGTTACACTCACCCCTGGCGCGGCCGCTGAGATCGAAGCGGGCTACGATCTCCACATCACGACGGACGTGCCCGACGTAGTCGAGGCCTTGCGGGCCGATGTGCCAGGCGACTTGTGGACGTCAGACAGTCTTGCCGCCGCCTTGCTCAAGGACGGGGATGCCCAGTCCTGGACGGTCAAGGCCTACTTCTCACCGACCGCGGGCCAGATCGTCTTGTCCGCCAGGGGCCAGTAGCCGTCAACCACCGCGATGGAGCCTGAGACGGTGTCGAGACAGGCCGGCTCGGTGGTACAATTGTTACGTATGCCGATTCCGCTGGCCTGCCCCGGCCAGGCTGGTCGGCCCTGATCGCTGGGGACATACCATGGTGGGTACAGCAGACATCATTGATTCAACGGTTGGCGCGCGCCACGCGGCGCGCGAGAGTGCGACTGGTGGCAGGCGTTTCGCCCCGCGCCGTGCGGCTGGAGCCGTTGATGGCGTCCGAGTTCAGGCGCACAAGGCGTCCGAGGTTGGCCGGGTAGGAGTCGGTCGCCGCAAGGGATTGGTCAAGAAGGCCCGCGCCGGGCTGGTCGTCGGCCTGCTCGGCGCGTCCTTGGGGCTGGCCGGCTTGACGGTGCAGCCGGCGCATGCCGACGGCGTATCTGGAGTCGAGACGGTTGGCGTGCAGGTGGGCTGGGATCAGGCCGTCTACTCGATTTCGAGCACGGTGGCCACGACTCAGACCGGGGCGGCGACGCCGAGCATAAGCCGGTACTCGATGGATCCGTCTGATCAGAGCCGCTTGCCGGTGCGGGTGCGCATCTCGTATCAGGCCGGTGACCAGTCGGGCACGGACTTGTCGGCTTTGAAAGGGTACACGGGGCCGGTCTTGATCCGATTGACCGTTGAGAATGTGACGGTGACGCCGCAGGAGCTCTCGTTTGAGTCGCAGGGCGCGAAGTATCGCGGTTACGGCCTGGTGGGTGCGCCGTACACGGTGGTGGCGTCGGCCGCGCTGGGCGCAGGCACCTTGAACCAGATTGTTACGGCGGGCACGACGATGCCGTTGACCGATGGCGTGGTCACCGAGTCTGAGAATCAGTCGGCCGAGATCTTGTGGACGGCGATCTTGGCACCACCGGTGTCGCTGCCGTCTGCCGTGTTCACGCTGTCGATTGATGCGACGAACTTTCAGCCGCCTCAGTTCAATGTGACTGTTGAACCGGGCTTGGTGACCAATCCGTCGCTGAGTGGCGTCATGGGTGGCGGCCAGGCAGACAACTCCCAGGCGGTGCAGTTGATGCTGGGGGCACAGCAGACCGTCAGCGAGGCAAGCGATCTGGTGGCGCAGGTGCAGAAGGCATTGTCACAGGACGCGAATGTGCTGGGCGGCCGAACGTATGCGCAACTCTCGGCAAGTAGCGCTATTACATTGTCGGAGTTGAGTTCATTGTCAAGCCAAATGAGGTCGATGTCATCGGGTGTTTCGAGTGATCTGACTGCGGCGAGCTCGGCGTTCAGCACAACGTTGCATTCGGTGTTCGGTGAGATTGAGACCAAAGTGCTGGGTGATCCAAACTCGACCACACCGGTGTTGATGACACCGGAGTCTATTGATGGCTGCACCATCACGTTGCCGAGCTTGGATCCAAGCCAGCCCGCGACGGTGGCCGCGACGTTGCAGTTGCTGCAGGCCCAAGCCGACGTCCTGGCGGACGCTTTCGGTAACCAGGACAGCGCTGACGCGGCGGCGAACCCGAATTGTCGCACCGCGCTGGTTGACGCAATCATGAAGTCTGTGGGCTCTAACACCACAGACGTGGCCACCGATTGCGGTGCGGGCGGTGTCCAGGAAGGGTCGCTTTGGTGCAACATCCATCATGCCCAGGCGACTCTTAAAGCGAAGGTCGACATAGTAAATGACAAAAAGCACGATGTCGACAAATTTGCGGACCCGACGGCTGGGGCGACGTTGCTGGCTGACGCTGGGACACTGTGGACGGAAATTCAGAGCCTGACAACCGGCGGCGGTGGCACAATCGCGTTCACGGGAGGTGAATTGACGGGGATGGGTGGCACGCTCAGTGACATTCAGTCGGTGGTGAATGACGAGACGGCCCGGCTGGACCAGATCGGGATAATCGCAGATGGCACAAACCCAGTAGTGGCCTATGTGCTGGGCCAAGTGTCGTCATACCAAGGCTGCCAGGATGACGTTGGCGAGCTGTCCGGTGTTGATGCATTGACCGCCATGGCGAATGACCTCGACCCGGCGCACTGCCCGTTGAAGGATCTGGCGGCCGCAGCAGCCGAGGATCAGGCCAATTGGGACAGCGTGAAGGCATTGACTGACACAAGCGAACCGATGCCGGGGACGGCTGTGCCAGACTATGCGACGGCATCCACTGAGGTGACAGCATCGTTGGCGACGTTGAGTACAGACATTTCGACTCTTACAACATCGCCATCGCCAACGCTCACGTTGTCGAGTATTTTCACCGGTAAGATCGTACCGGCGGGGAGTGTGTCCGACGCGTGTACCGCCACTTTGGCGCCACCTCCAGCCGGCCCGTTGGGTTCCGGAGATGTTTTGTTTGAGGCGATAAACAAATGGGCTTGTATGAATTACAATTTGGTTTCGGCTATCGCTGATTTGAAGACGGCAACGGACAAAGCGACAAATTTGGCCACCGACGATCTGGACTCCTTTGCCACCCAGGCCAATACAGCGTCGACAGATGCGAAGACTGCGATCAACGATATGAGCGATGCGTTGAGCCAATTCTTTGTCAACCAGGACACGACCACGATTGCCGGCATGCAGGCCACGCTGGGTACTTATGCCGGCAACATGAGCAGTGCGGAAACAACCACGGAGGACGCGCTGACACAACAGATCGATCTCGTTGTGGGGAGCTTGCAGAAACAAGTTGATGGGGCGGCGTTGAATGCAGACACGACGGCCGCTTCGTTGCAAACCAATTTCAAGAACTTGATGATCGATTTGGGTGATCCTCAAAGTGCGTCGTCGGCGGGCTTGATTGGCAGTTTGAAGACAATGTCGACAACGGTGAAGAGCGTGGCCGACCAGTTGACGTTGTTGGGTGTGACAATTGGCGGCAACGTGACGTCACAACAGTTGGCGGCACAAAACGCGGCGCTGCAATCTGCGCAATTGTCGAGCGGGCAGCAGATGCTCGACGGCACCCCGTATTTCTGTGGGCAGCCGAAACCGGACGGCAGCTATTCGATCTACACGTTCCACATCGGCGAGGCCTGAAATGCGTGATTCTTTCAAGGTGGCGGCCGCGGCCATTGTTGTGGTTTGTTTGGCTCTTTCTGGTTGCACACCGAAACCGGCCTCGCCCAGCGTTACCCCGGCATATCCGGTGTCTGTCGCGTTGGCGTCGTCCCCCCAACTGCAGGCTACCGGAATCACCATCGGCGTGTTGGCGGGCCCGAACAATGGAGAAGGCTCCGAATACCGGATGATGGCCAGCGGGGCGAGCGCGGCGGCGTTTAGATTCGGCCTTGACGGTTTGACCGTCACCTTAAAGACGATCACCGAGGACGGCACCCAGGCGGGCGCGGCGAATGCGATGCAAGAATTGATTGACGCGAAAGTCGCGGGTGTTGTGGTGGCTGACGCCGGGCCGCATTTGCAAGACGCAATATCGGCGGCTGCTGCGGCGAATGTGGCCACGCTGTTGCCTTATGACTATTCCGTCAAAACAACAGTCCCCGCCTATCACACCGGGGCGGACCCTTCAATGGTGGCGAAAGCGCTGAAAACGGCGACGTTGATATCGGGGTCCAAACCCGTTGCGGTGGTGCAACCCGGCTATGAAAGCACCGTGACCTGGCCCCAAACAGTTGATTGGAATGGGGACGCCGTGGCGGCGGCGCAGGCGGTGGCGCAGATGGTCAGTGACGGTGCCGCGGACGAGCTGGTTGTGGAAGCATCAGCGATTACGCAGGCGGCGCTGGTATCACAGGTACAAACCCAGGTTGGCAATCAGCAACTGCCGATAGTTTTGACCCCTCAGGCCTTAACCCCGGTGTTCAATGCCGGCCTGACGCAAGCCGGCGCGGTGCCAGTTGCGTTGATGACCGTGGGCCAGGATGCGAGCGATTCTGTGGCATTGCGCCCCGACAGCAGGGGGGACGCCATGTCGGCTTTTCTGCAGAGTGTGCGAATGGCCGCCGATAACCCAAGTGTCAAGAATGTGTTTGGGGACGCCAGTTTCGCCTCAGCGTCAGGCGGGGCCGATGTGGGCGCCCATGACGCGGTGGTCGCGCTGGTGCGGGCGGCTGAAAAAGCTGGCTCAACTGACCCGTCCCAGGTGGCGTCAGCGTTTGTCGGATTAACGGTAACCCAAGCAGACGGGCTAGCCGGCGAGACATTGGACTTCGGCAACGGGACCGCGCTGGACCCAAGCGCGGTCGTCACCCTTTACGCCACATCACAAAACGCAGGCCTGCGCCCAGCCGGACGGGGCACCTTCCTAACCTGGGTGCCGATCGTCTAGCCCCTTCAATTCCCCTCTGGGGAGGGGTGGCGGCGGAGCCGACGGGGTGGTTTTCGTGACGTTTGAAA
>WRFI01000170.1 GCA_009778875.1 Propionibacteriaceae bacterium
GACGTGGTCGAGTTCGACCTGGCTCCAGTCGACGCCCAGCAGGTCGGCGAACCGGCGCCGGAACCCGATCGCCACATTGCACAGCCCGATGGCGCGGAAACCCTCTTGCAGCAGGGCGCGCGTAACGATGCCCACCGGGTTTGTGAAGTCGATGATCCACGCGTTTGGCAGGGCATGTTTGCGGGCGATCTCGGCCAGTTGCAGGACGACGGGCACCGTGCGCAGCGCTTTGGCGAAGCCGCCAGGGCCGGTGGTCTCCTGGCCGAGCAGGCCGCAGCAGTGGGGGAACAACTCGTCCGTCTTGCGGGCGGCCTGGCCGCCGACGCGCAACTGGAACAGCACGACGCCGGCGCCATCGGTGGCGGCGACGGGGTCGTTCGTCGTCGTCACCAAGACGCCGTACTCGTCGTGGTGGAACATGCGCGTCGACACGCCGCTGGTGCGTTCCAGGCGCCAGGCGTCCGGGTCCATCAGGCACAACTCGTCCAGCGGGAACAGGTCGCGCAGCCGGGCGAACCCGTCGACGAGTTCCGGCGTATAGCTGGAACCGCCGCCGATAACAGTGAGTTTCATGGCTTACCCTTTCACTCCGGTGATGCTGATGCCTTCGACGAAGACTTTCTGGGCGAGGAAGAAGATGATGATGACGGGCACCAAAAACATCAGCGATGCCGCCATCTGCATCTGGTAGGCCTGCTGGTGCTGGCTGGTAGCCATGAGGGAAAGCCCCACAGATAGCGTCTGCGCGGCGGTACTCTGGCCGCTGTAGACCAGGGGGGTGTAGAAGTCGTTCCAGTTGTACATGAACGAGAACAATCCAATGGCGGCGATGCCCGGCTTTGTCAGCGGCACGATCACGCGGAACAAAATGCCCATCTCGCCCGCACCGTCCAGTCGCGCCGCTTCGGTCATTTCGGTGGGAACCGTGAAGAAGAACTGGCGCAGCAGGAAGACGGAATAGGCATCGAAGAAGAGGTTCGGCAATATCAATGGCCACAACGTGCCGGTCATGTGCAATTTCGCATACAAGACGTACAACGGCAGTGTTGTGACCTGGGGCGGGATCATCATGGCGGCCAACACGACGACGAACACCCAGTCGCGGATACGCCATTTCAGGCGCGACAACCCGTAGGCCGTGAATATCGATGAGATCATGATGCCAAGGCTGCCCACCGCCGCGTAGATGACGGTGTTCGCCAGGTTGTGCCAGAGTGGAAATGCCTTGAGGGCATCCCGGAAATTCGTCCAGATCCACGGGCTCGGCCACAGGTTGCTGGTGCCAGATTGGGCTTGCGTCATGAAAGCGGTCAGGAAGACGATGGCGAAAGGCAGCAACACGGCGACGCTCAACACAATGGCGACGGCGTGGTCGGCGACTCCCATGAGTATGCGGCGAACGGTCGGCTTGCGGGTCATCTGATCAAGGGGGGTCTCATTTGCTGTGGCGAGTTGATAGGCGGTGCCTCTTGTAAGCTGCCTAAACGTGGCGTCCGTCAGCGAGGTGCCCTTCGGCGCATCATGTGGAAGACTCATCAGGCCGACCCCTCGTAGTAAATGATGTTGCGTGATCCCCGGATGAACACCAGTGTGATCAGGAAAATCACGATGAACATCAGCACAGCCATGGCTGATGCAGTATTGGTTTTGAAGAAGTTGAAGCCTTGTTGGTAGATGCCGGTGGTATAGAAGAACAAGGAGTTTTGGGGATACCCGAGCAGCGTCGACGACTGCAGATTCGCGTGGCCGGCCGTCGAAACGACGTAGGCCTGGGTGAAGTACTGGAAGGTGTAGATGACCTCAGTGACCACCGCGAAGAAAATCACGGGCGTTATCGACGGCAAGGTCACCGAGAAGAATCGCTGGATCACCCCGGCACCGTCCATCTCGGCGGCCTCATACAAAGACCTGGGCACGTCGAGCAGGGCGGCCGAGAAGATGACCATCATGTTGCCGATCATCCACAGTGTCATCATGACCAAGGTCGGTTTGGTCCAATTCGGATCCCCAAACCACAGGGGTCCGTGGATGCCTATTCGGGCCAAAAACTGATTGACCGGCCCGGCCGGGTTCATCATGATGATCCAAGACAGCGTGCCTGCCACCACCGGTGCCATGGCCGGCAGAAACAAGATGGTGCGGTAAACCTTCGCCGAACGTTTGAACGAATTGATGAGCGTTGCCGTCAAGATCGCCCAGATTGTTTCGGCCGGAACAAGAACCACCACCATCCAAAGGGTGTTCTTGATGGAAATAAGGAAAGTCTGGCTGGCCGACCCGGTCAGCAGGGTTACGTAATTCTGGAATCCGACGAAGTGGACGGGCAGCAGACTGCCCTGCTTGAAATTGGTGAAGGAGTAGTAGAACACCATGACCACCGGGTACAGCACAAACAGGGCGAACCCGATGATGAACGGCGACATGAACCCAACCACGATGTACCAACGGGTTTTCGTCACGCTGCGGTGTTTTGGCCGCGGCGGGGTGGTCGTTGGTTCGGTGTCGGGCAAATCCGGCGCGCTCTGGGGCGCCAGTGGCGCCCCAGAGGCATCGGTGATCGCTTGCGACGACATCGCTCAGCTCACTGGGTCGCTTGCTGGTTGATCGTCGCGATCTGCTGATCCAACTGCTGTAATCCAGTTGTCAGGTCGGTGACTTGGCCGGACTCCCAGTTGCCGATGAAGTTCTGCCAGGCCGTCGAATCCTCCTCGCCGGCCGGGGTCAGCGTCTTGTAGTAGGAGTTCGGGTTCGACACAATGTTCTCTTCCACAGTCCAAAGCGGCTGGGTCAGCGGGGCCGACCAGTTCTTCAGCGCGTCGAAGGTTGTTGGCACATTGGACATCTGGGTGGCGAAGTCGTCCAGGAAGGTCGTGTCGGTTGCCAGTTGCTGAGCCACGAAGAAAGCGGCCGACTGAGCCTTCGACTGCGACGAGATGTAGATGACGTTGCCCATGACGGCGCCAGCGCCATAGATGCTGGCTCTGGCATCGGGCACCGGTACAGGGACGATGCCGTAATTCAGGTTTGGCGCATATTGGGCGATTTCGCCGATGTGCCACTCACCATTCATTTCCATTGCCGACACCCCGGACGTGAACGGGTTCTGCTCGTCGTCCGTGTGGTTGGCGTAGGTCGAGACGAACGTGTTGACGTTGTCCGCGCCGTAGTAGTCGAGGGTCGTCTTCTCCCAGTTGAGCAGTGTCGCCCACGTGGGATCGGTTGAGAACGTCGAATTGCCGCTGTTGTCGTAGAACTGCGCGCCGGTGCCGCCGCCGATGTACCATTCGAAGCCCACATCGTAGTCTTGGCGAGGCGGTGTGAGGCCCCACTGCTTGATCGTGCCGTCGGGGTTCTTGATGGTCAGCTTTTGGATGTCAGCCGTCAGATCCGATAGCGTCTTGGGCGTGTCGGTGATTCCAGCGGCCTGGAGCAGATCTTTGTTGTAGTAAAGGGCGTAGGCATCGACCAGCAGCGGAAGAGCGCATTGTTTGCCGTTCCATTGCGTGTACTGCAGAGACGAGGACGGGAAGGTGCCCGCCACGTCCAAACCGGCACTTTGCACCAGCGCGCTCATGTCGATGACGGAGCCGTTGTTGCAGAACTGTGCAACGCTGCCCGGATCCCATGAGATATAGACGTCTGGAGCGTTGTTGGCGGTGACAGCCTGGGTGAAATCGTTGTCTTGCTTGTTGGTGACCAGGTTGACGGTCAACCAGGGGTACTTGGCCTGCAGTCGGTTGATCGAGTCCTGCATCGATTGCACCTCGTTGGGCAGGTTGACAAATGACCAGACGTTGATCGTGGTGGGTGGCTGGCTTTGGTCGGCTGAGATGGCGACTGAAGCTTGCGGAGTCGAGCCACCACTTGTGCCACAACCAGTCAGGGAGGTTGCCACGAGCGTCAGAGCAGCGGCCGCGGCGATCATCCCAATTCTTGGCTTTTTCATTTGGTTATCTCCTTTTTCTGAGCCATACCTCATGGTGTTGGCCCCTTGCGTTGTCCAAGCGGACCTGTGTTCGGTTGTTATTCGGTTGTGGTGGGTCTGGGTCTTGTCGCCAGTTGGTCGACCAGGCCAAGCATTCGTTCAGTCAGGTAGGCAGCGAGCGTCAGAGCGGCACCGTGCAGCACGGGGTCGTTCGTCACCGCCGAAGGAAGGATCGGCACGCGCCACCGCGTCGACCGTTGCAGGTGGGCTTGCACCAGCCGGGCGAACTCCAGGCCGCCGGCGGTGCCGGTCGGGCCGGACAAGATGACGCACGGCGGGTCGAGCACGGCCAGCACTGGCACGACGATCTCAACGGTGCGTTCGGCCAATTCCTCAAGCGGGGCGCTTCGCAGCGACGAATGCGCGAGGGCGTCCAGCGCCGCGTCGTATGTGCGCACCGAATTGATATGGCTGCGGACGACACGCAGGACGGCGCTGGACCCGGCCCGGTCCTGCAGGGTCACCTGCTTGCCGCTTGTCTGGGCAGCGCTGGGGGACGGCAGATAGCCGATCTCGCCGGCGCCGCCGGTGGCGCCTTGTTGGACATGCCCGTCCATGACGCACGCGACGCGCAATCCCTCACCCTCCCAGAGCAGGACGAAGTCGGTCTTGTCCTTCCTCGTGTCCAGCTCGGCGATGGCTGCCAGGTTGGCGTCATTGTCAATCAGCACTGCCAGTGCCAACTGTTGC
>WRFI01000171.1 GCA_009778875.1 Propionibacteriaceae bacterium
AGCCGGCGGGCGGCTATCAACCAGAACGCCGCCACCAGAACCACGGCGAGGATCAACTGGATCATCGGCTTGTTCAGCCAGTCAATGCCCCACACGCCAGCAAACTTGAAGTCGTCGACTGTCGGCGCTGCCCATCCGTCCATTGGAATCATGCTTTTGCACCCCAAAATCGTCTAAATACCAGATACATTGACAGTCCAAGCCCCAGCAATAGTCCGATAACCACGAGAAACGACGTGTGAAGGAGCTTGTCACCAAGGTACCCCAGCCCGCCATACAAGAGGACGCCGGCCAGCATCTCGGCGAAAATCTTCATGCCGGTGTTGGAATCCACGAGCGCCTGCTCCGACTCCGGAGTGATCGGCGTGGCTACGCTGTTTTCTGGCGGGGTCATGCCGCCTCCTGATCGTAGACCGGCCAGCGGCCCGTCAAGTGGCCACCGAACAGGCCGGCCACCCAGACGCAGGTCGCCACGCCCAACCCGGCACCGAACCAGGCCTGGCTGGCGAGCAGCCCGGAATTGACCAAGGCGACACCGGCCAGCCCGATCAACGCCATGCGCAGCGCGTAGGACACCAGGACGGCCAGCCCGGCCGACCAGTCGGCGCGGCGCACCGCGAAAGCGTCGATCACGGCACCGAGCGCGAAGAAAACGACGACAACGCCCACCCCGAGGCTGGCCGATGCCGCAGCCGGGAAACCGGCGGTCAGCAGGGCGATTGCGGCGACCGCCACGAGTGCCCCCGCCGTCGCCATCACGGCCGTTCCTTCGGCACGCAACAGCCAGCGACGAATGGTCGCATCAGCAGCCGACATGTGCGCGGGTCCTTCCGGGTCACTAAGACCTCAACAGACTAACATACCCGGCCAGTTATTCGGGGGTCGACCCCGCGCTATGGACGGCCATTTTCTTGACCAACCACGGCCAAATCGTCACCACGGCCGCAACGACGAAGGCCAGACCCGTCAACCCGACCACCAATCGGGTGCGCAGCAACGCCACCCCCATGACGCCGTACGCGATGACGGCCGTCCACAAATACATCACGACAACGGCGCTGACCTGGCTGTGGCCGCGCTCGATCAGGCGGTGATGCAAGTGCTGCTTGTCGGCCTGGAACCACCATTTCCCGCTGATCGTCCGCCTGATGTAGGCCATCACCAGGTCGAGCAGCGGCAAGAACATGATGGCGATGGGCAGGATCAGCGGAAGCCAGGCGGGCAAGACCCCGGCTCCCGTGACGGACGAGCCGAGCACGGACGCGTCCAGCTGCCCGGTGAACGAGATCGTCGAGCAGGCCAGCAGCAGCCCCAGCAGCATCGACCCGGAATCGCCCATGAACATCTTGGCCGGGTGCACATTGTGCGGCAGGAAGCCAAGACAGACGCCCGTGATGGCCACCGTCACCAGCGATGCCGTCGTCGCCGCCAGCAGGTTTTCCCAGCGGGCCAGGAAATAGGTGTAGCAGAACATGGCCGAAGCGCCGATGCCGACCACACCGGCCGCCAGCCCATCCAGCCCGTCCACCAGGTTGATGGCGTTGACGCAGACGAAGATGAAGACCACCGTCACGATCGTCGAGGCGATCGGGTCGAGCGTGTAGATGGCACCGGGCAGGGAGAGCCAGTACATGCGGACGCCGAAGAGAACGGCCACACCGGCCGCCAGCACCTGGCCGAAAACCTTGGCGATGACGGGCAGATCGATGGCGTCGTCTATCGCCCCGACCACACAGATGACCAGCGCGGCCAGGAATATGCCCAGCGCGTCATGCGTGACAACCGGCTGCTTGCTCAGCCAGGGAAGGTGCAGGGCCAAAAGGAAGGCCAGGCCCACCCCCATCAGCATGGCAACGCCGCCAAAATAGGGTGTCGGAGTGGAGTGCACGTCGCGCTCCCGCACCACCGCGATGGCCCCGCTGCGGCTGGCGATCCGCCGCCACAGC
This sequence comes from Propionibacteriaceae bacterium, assembly GCA_009778875.1. Taxonomy (GTDB): domain Bacteria; phylum Actinomycetota; class Actinomycetes; order Propionibacteriales; family Propionibacteriaceae; genus WRGV01. Next base: position 1,947 of record WRFI01000171.1, read on the forward strand.
CCGGCCGTCAAATAGCAGCCGGCCGCCGCCACCAGCAGGACGAGCACATATTCACGCACTGGCCGCCCCGTCCCTTGTGGCGGGCCAGACCTCGCGGATCGCCTGCGCCGGGATGACGCCCTGACGGACGATTCGCGCGCCGTCACCGGACAGGTCCACGATGGTGCTGGGCACGTCGCCGGGGGTGGGGCCGCCGTCCAGGTAGACGCCCACCGAATCACCCAGCATGGCCTGGGCCTCAACAACGGTGGTGGCGGGCGGGCGGCCCGAAACATTGGCCGAACTGACGGCCAGAAGCCCCGTCGCCCTCAGCAGCTCCGCCGTCGCGTCGTGATCGGGCACGCGGACGGCGATGGTGTCGGGACGGTCCCCGAGGTCGAGCGGCAGAAGCGCCTTGAGGATCAGCGTCAATGCCCCGGGCCAGAAGGCCTCGGCCAGGGCCCGCGCCGCGTCGGGAACATCCGCCGCCACCTGGGGCAGCAGGCCCGCGTGAGGCAGCAGGATCGGTGGCGGCATGTCCCGTCCCCGGTGCTTGGCGTCCAGCAGGCGCTGGACGGCTTGAGGCGAGGTGGCGTCGGCGCCAATGCCATAGACGGTGTCCGTCGGCAAAACGATGCACTGACCCGCCGCAACGGCGGCGGCAGCGGCCCGGATTCCGGTGGCATCGAGTGGGACGATCACGGCATCAACTGTAGACGGCGGGCCGTCACGAAGCGAGGCCTTTGGGTGAGGTCGGGGTGATCTTGGATGCACTCGAAACCCCCCGTGGCTTGAAGCAGGGCCGGGGCGGTGGCACCGTGAGTCTCGTCGTGCTCGCAGACCAGCCACCCGCCGGGCCGCAGCAGGCGGGCCGCCGCCGTGGCGACGACGGCGATCGAATCGAGACCGTCCGGGCCGGCGAACAGTGCCTGCTCCGGCTCGCGGTGTACGTCCCTCGCCACCAGATCACGGTCGCGGCTCGGGATGTAGGGCGGGTTGGCGATGACCAGATCGACGGTGCCAGCCAGTTCGGGCACCGCGTCGGCCATGTCGGCGTGGACGGGCAAGACGGCGGTGCCGGCGCAGTTCATCGTCAACCAGCGGAAGGCCTCGTCGTCCCGTTCGACGGCGAACTGGCGGCAACCGGGGTCCTCTGCGGCGATGGCCAGCGAGATCGCCCCGCTGCCGGCGCACAACTCGACGACAACGCCGGGTGCGTGCAGGTGCTCGATCGCCCACCCCGTCACCACCTCGGTTTCGGGACGGGGAATGAACACCCCCGGCCCGACAGCCACGCTGACGGTGCGGAAATGCGCCACGCCGGTCAGGTATTGCAGGGGCCAGCCGGCGGCTCTGGCCGCCACGAGCTCCTGGAAACGCCCGGCATCGGCGTCGTTTGTCCACTCCGTGGCCAACTGCCACGTCTCAACCCCCATGGCCCCAGCCAGCAGGGTGCGGGCATCCGCCTCGGGCGAGGCGACGCCGGCGGCGCGCAACCGCTGTGCCGCTGGCTTCAGAAGAGTCGCCGGCCGAAGCGTCATGTCAGACCTCGCCGGCGAACGCCAAGCGCTCGGCCAGGTCGGCTTCCTTGAGGGCCGCCACCAAGGCGTCCATGTCGCCGGCCAGCACGGCGTCCAGGTTGTAGGCCTTGTAGCCGATGCGGTGGTCGGCGATGCGGTTCTCGGGGAAGTTGTAGGTGCGGATGCGTTCGGAGCGGTCGACGGTGCGCACCTGCGACTTCCGGGCCGCGGACGCCTGGGCGGCCGCCTGTTCCTCGGCCACCGCCACCAGCCGGGCCCGCAGAATCCTCATCGCCTGTTCTTTGTTCTGCAACTGCGAGCGCTGGTCCTGGCAGGTGACGACGATGCCGCTGGGCAGGTGGGTGAGGCGCACCGCCGAGTCGGTCGTGTTGACACCCTGCCCGCCCTTGCCGGTGCTGCGATACACATCGACGCGCAGGTCGTCGTCGTTGATCTCGACGTCCTCGGGGGCGACGTCCGGCATGACGAGCACACCGGCTGCCGACGTGTGAATGCGTCCCTGCGATTCGGTGACGGGCACCCGCTGGACGCGATGCACCCCGCCCTCGAACTTGAGCGTCCCGTAGGGGGCGTCCTCGGCGCTGCCATTGGCGGAGCCCCGCACCGCCGCCGTCAGCGACTTGATGCCGCCCAGGTCGGTTGTTTCCGAATCGAGAACGTCAACCTTCCAGCCGCGGCGCAGCGCGTAGGCCTGATACATGGCGAACAGATCCCCGGCGAACAGGGCCGATTCCTCGCCGCCCTCCCCCGACTTGATTTCCATGATGGCGTCATTGGCATCGTTTGGGTCGCGGGGTGCCAGCAGGGTCGTGAGCCTCTCATCGACCTCTGCCAGTTGGGCGCGTATCTCGTCCGCCTCAGCGGCAAAGCCGGGGTCGTCGGAGGTCAATTCTTCGGCGGTGGCCAGATCGCCGCTCAGCCGGGCGTGGTCGTCGAGTCCGGCGATGATTGGCGCCAGCTCGTTGTAGCGCCGCCCCACGCGGCGCGACCGGGCCGGGTCCGCGTGAATGGTGGGGTCGGCCAGTTCGGCCTCGCACCGGGCGAACTCGTCGCGCAGCGCCTCAGCAGCCTCGAACACGGTGCCTCCTTTGGTTTTTCGCCGGACATGACAACAGGCGCCGGACGGTACCGTCCAGCGCCTGCGTGTGAGTCGCTACTTGCCGGCCTTCTTGGCCTGGCCAGCCTTGCCGTACATCCGCTC
>WRFI01000172.1 GCA_009778875.1 Propionibacteriaceae bacterium
AGCAGCATGTGGCCCTCGGCCAACAAAGTCGCGACCGTCAGCCGGACGACGTGGTCTTTGCCAAGCACGGCCGTCGAAACGTTCCTGACGATCTGGTCGAAGGCGTTGGCGAACCACGCCGCCTCATCGTGCGTCATTGTCATTGGTTCTGGTGTCCTTTCGTAGGTGGTCAGAGGTCATCAAGATATTGACGTCTAAGCCTGTGATGGCTAGTTCTTTGTGCATTTCAGATTCGTCCCGCCCTTGAACGAGAAAGTCACATTGCTGGGTGGTTTTCCGTTGGCCCAGGAGCCGACGTTTGTGTAGCTGTTGCCGTAGACGTTCCAGTTTGTGACGCACGCCGTTGGACCGCCGGCTGTGTCATATACACACTTGTCGCCACTTCCGACGTTGTAATACAGCGTGGTATTGGGAGCTATCGAGCCGAAGTTGACCGTTACATTCGTTGAGTTGATGGTGTAGTTGCAATACGCCGGAGGCGGTGGAGCTGCACCCGTTGTGGCGGATTTGGATACTTCAGTGGAGCAGGTGAGATCGTCGCAAGTCCGCGCCTGAACTGTCAAGGTCTTGCTGTATCCGACATCTGGTGATCCGCTGGCCGATGTGCTACTGCCAGTCCATCCGGCACCGTTGACGTTGGTCTGCACAGAATACGGGCGACCGTTGCCGCCTGGGTCGGGCACATTCCACTTGATGGTAGTACCGCTGGCAGTCACCGTGAGACCATTAGGAGTTTTCGGCGGGCCGTAAGGCTGACAGGTATCGGTCGCCGCGTCGCCGGTCTGGCTGCCGCCCGGGAAGGCGGTCGTGGCCCACACGCTGATGGTGTAGGCACCGGTCCTGCCATTGCTAGAGCCGTTCGGCAGACCAGTGGCTGTGCCACCAGTGGAGCCGCCAAAACTGCCGGAGGCCCCGTTACTGGCCGACCAACGGTAAGTGACCTCGGAAGCGGACGCGCCGTTCAGCGATGGGGCGGTGAAATTCACCCCGCAAGAACCATCGCCGTCCGTCAGTACTAGCCCGGTAGGAACTCCCGGCTTCCCGACCACGCGAACTGCGGTCGAGCCGGACGCCGAGCTGGTACCGGCCCTGTTGGTGGCTTTCACGGTGAACGTGTACGCGCTGGTGGAGTTGCTCATGGGCATCGTGGTGCAGGTTTGCGCATTGCCCGACGGCGTGGCGGTGGCGGTGGCACCGGTGGACGCGGTCACCGTGTAGCTGGTGATGGCGGCGCCGTTGTTGGCTGGTGCGTTCCAGCAGATTTGAACCTGAGCTTCGGTACCGAGATTGGTGCCGACTGTGAGGCTCGGCGCGGCAGGGGGGTCCGGCGGGGCGGACGGCGTCTCGGGGCTGGAGGCCGTTGACCACATGGACGCCTCAGTACAGGCCTGCGGAGCCGCGTTTACGGCGCAAGCCTTCACCTGATAGGCGGTGCCATTGGTGAGACCCGTCCACGTGTAGCTGGTACCCGCGCCGGTGGTGGAAATCTGCGATTGACCGTTGGCTGGGATAGGCGATATTTGCAGCTCGTAATGCTGAACGGGTGATCGGCCGGTGGTGTTGGCGGGCGTCCAAGTGAAGGTGAGTTGGCTATTGCCGAACTGCGCGATGGGCGGACTCATCACATCAGGCACGGCATCCGGCGTGGCCGGTGCCGAGGCGACCGACTCCGGTGAAGCACCAATCGCGTTCTTGGCCGTGACAGTGAATGTGTATGTGACGGTGTTGGTCAGGCCGGTCAGGGTGCAGATCGTTGCCGTGCCGCAGTCCAGCGTGTAGGCCGGTGTGCCGGTTACCACATAATCTGTGACGGGAGAACCTCCATCGTTGGTCGGCGGTTGCCAGCTCAGCACCACCTGCTTGTCGCCGACGGAATCGACGTGTATGCCGGTCGGCGCGCTGGGCGGGCCTTTCACCGTCACCAAGATGACACCAGACGCCTGGCGGGCCGCCTGCTTCGTAGCGTCTTGGATCGTGTAGGAAACTGTCATCTGGCCGATGAAACTCAAATTCGGGGTGATAGAAACAGAGCCAATCGCGTCACCGCCGCAACCCACCGAGGCGACCCCTGAGGAGGCTCCGGACGCCACCGACACCGAAATGATCGTCAGTGGAGCGCTGGCGCCGAACGGGTTTAGATCGTTCCTCGTCGCCGCCACACAAATCGTCTGGCCCGGTTGGGCGTTGGCGGCATCGGTCAACGCCTGCGGCAACGGCTTCGTCGAGGCCACGACGGTGACGTCAACCTGCGCGCTCACCGCCGGATTCTTGCCGTCAGAGGTACTGACACTAATCGTGTCTGTTCCGCCCACCGCTGTGGTGGCATCGGCCGTCACTGTCAGTGTCGCGCCACTCAAGCTGGCTTTGACGCCGGCCAACGCGGGCCCGCCGGTCACCGAGTAAGTCAACTTCGCACCTAAAGGACTCTTGGCGAAGTTGGCCAGATTGACGGTGGCACTGGCACCGGGCTCGACACTCACCGTCGAGTTGGAGAAGGTTGGCGGCTGCTGCGTCGGATCAGGGGGAAGCACTGTGATCGGGACCGTCAGCGTGGCCGTCAGCCCAGTGTCGTCGTTCAACGTGGCCCCGTCCGTCACCTCGAACGAAATCGAGGCCGGCCCCTGGTAGTCCAGCGGCGCCGAAAAAGCCAACTGGGTTGTCGAGGGGGCGCTGCCTGTGCCATTCCAGGCCGTGACCTTGCTGGCCGACGTCAGACGGGGGCTGCGACCGGATCGCACCTGCACATAGTCACTCAACTGCAGGTTGACCGATTGGCCCGCTTTGACCTGCACCAGCGGCGCACCAGTCTTCAGTTGCGGCGGTGTCGTGTCGAGGCCGGGCACCCAGATGTAGGCGCGGCCCGTCAGATTGTTCTGCGTGTTGGTCAGCGTGTAGGCGATCACCTGCGGCTGGCTCACTAGCGTCACCTGCACATTGCTGCCCACCACTGTGGCGTTCGTCGAGTCCAGCAGCGTCAACGTGTCCTGGGTCACGTCCCCGCTTGGGTCACTGTCGTTGGCCAGCACGTTCACCGTGACGGACGTGTTGGATAGCCCGGTAGCCATCGGCACGTAGTCGTCTTGCGGGTTCGGCGGCAGAAGCGGTGCCGTGGCGGACACCTGCACGGAGATGATGCCGGTTGCGGACTGTTGCAGCGAGTCCTGGATCTCGTAGGTTGCCAAATACGTGCCCTCGGTGGTAGGCGCCGTAAACGTGACGTTCTGATTGACGGTTGTGGCGGCGAAACTGTCGGACTTGGCGGAACCGCTGACGAGGCTGAAGGAATTGCCGGCCGGGCTGTAATCGTTCGCCGTCACGGCCACCGACATCGGACGCCCGGGCCGCGCTTGCACCACATCGGTGACCGCCACCGGCGGATCGTTCGAACTCTGGGCAGGCGCGATGCCCACCGTGACCTTGCCGATGGCCTGCGCGCCCAGCCGGTCCTGCACCGTGTAGGTGAAACTGGCCGAACCGGTCACCGACATAGTCGGGTCGTAGGTGATGGAGTTGCCCGTCACGGCGGTGATGGCGCCCTGGGATGGCGCGGAAGCGACGCCGACCAAGGTGCAAGAATCGCCGTCCGGGTCGATGCCGGTGAGGCTGATCGGTATGGTGATGGGTTGGCCCGCCAGCGTGCGTGCCTCGATATCGCCCGGCTGCGGCGCTTGGTTATGGGACGGGTCCGACGGCGTCACGGTGACCGTCAAGCGGCCGGTGGCCGGTTCGGCGGAACCCTGAGCGACCTGCACCTGATAGAGCACCGTGTAGGTACCAGGCGTCTGGCCGGCTTGCACCCGTATTGCATTTCCGGAAGTGAAAACGAGTATCCCGGTGCTGGCGTCCGGCGTCTGCACCAACGTCGGCACCAACTCCAGCGGTATGCCGTCCGGTTGTGAGTCGTTGACCAGCACATTGGCGGTGGCCACATCGCCCACGCGCACCTTCAGTGTGGAATCGCGCGTGACCGGCGGTGACACCTGCCCTGGCACCGGCACCGGGATCACCGTGATCGTCGAGTCCGAATAGCCGATGCCGTTGGAAATCTGGTAGGTCAGCGTCACCGCATTGGCGAAGGTTTGCAGCGGGGTCACCAGCACTGCCCCATGGTTGATCACGGTGGCCTGAACCGGCGCGTTGGCTGGCACCGACACGGACGTCACCACCAGCGGCCAGCCCATCGGGTTGACGTCGTTGTTGAGCACCGGCACCGTCGCCGTCTGCCCCATGTGCAGCAGCACCGTGTCCGGTACCGCCACCGGCGGCTCATCGCCCGCCGGGGCTGGGTCGACGTTAAGCCGGATCAGTCCATAGACGTTCTGTGACTGGCCATTGCTGATTGTGTAAACCAGATAGTAGGTGCCGGCGGCCGAGCAGGTGGCGGCGATCGTGTTGGCCAACATGTCGGGCGTGACCACGCAGTTGGCCGCCTCGGTCACGCTGGTCAGGCTGATCGGCAAACCGTTCGGGTCCGAATCATTGTCGAGAGGGTGGATAGTGACGGGTGTGTCGACCGAGGTGGAGACCATGTCGCTCACCGTGACGGGAGGACGGGCCGTGCCGGCTGGGAACACCGTCACGTCCACCTCGCCCGTTGTGGTGGCCTGCCCGTCGGCGACAGTCACGGTGATTTTCTTGTTGCCGGTGGCCTTGCC
>WRFI01000173.1 GCA_009778875.1 Propionibacteriaceae bacterium
CCACGCAAACCTGGTGGTCGAAGCGGACGGCCAGGCGACAATAGAGGATCTCGACTCAGCGAACGGCACCTTTGTGGAGGGCATCAAGGTAGCTGATGGCGGCGTCCCCGTGAAAATCGGCGACGCCATCGCCTTGGGAGAAACGGTTGTTGAAATGCGGCAAATCGTCACCGACGCCGCTGTCATCGAGCCGGGCGATCCGGGCTGGATCAATTTCGTTCGGCCGCCTCGCATTGTCTCCGATTTCGAAGCAGCCACCGTTGAGTTCCCAAAAGAGCCACCCAAACCGCCGCGGCGGCCATTCCCGGTAATCAGTCTTGCAATTCCCCTGCTATTCGGCGTTGTCATGGCTTTCGTGATGCACAGCCCGCGATACCTGCTATTCATGTTGATGTCACCGTTGATGATGCTGGGCAACATGATTACCGACAGACGCTCCGGCGGCAAGCAAGCCCGAGAGGACACCGCGACCTTTGCTGATCGAATGGGGGCGGCTGAGCAAGAGTTCGCTGATGCCATCACTGAAGAGAAGCACCGTCGGCGAGCGGACGCGCCAGACGCGTCGACCGCCTACCTGGCCGCCGTGACCCCAAGCCTTCGACTCTGGGAACGACGCCCCACCGATTCGGATTTCTTGACTCTTCGGGTTGGCACCGGGCGCCTGGAATCCACCACTCGCGTGATAAACCGCGATGAGACACCGATGGTGTGTGACGTGCCGATCACGGTGAATCTGGGAAACCACCGCGTGCTGGGCATCGCCGGCCAGAGTGAATCGGTCGACAAGCTGCTCGCCTGGTTGGTGGTGCAGATGGCGACGTGGCATGCCCCGCGCGACATTTCGATGTCATACCTGGCGTCGAAATGTGACGCTGAATGGGCCTGGTTGGCGTGGTTGCCGCAGATGCGCGACGATGAATCGCCAGACGCTCCGCTGGCCCGTCTGGCCTGCGAGGAAAAAACCGCCGCCGAGCACGTCGCCTGGCTGCAAGAAGTTGTCATGGCGCGAAAGTCTGCGCCACCCGGAACGGCATTCACCCCCCATGTCCTTGTGATCCGCGGGTATCGCAGTCTGCGGTTAATACCTGGCTTATCACAGGTGTTGCAAGACGGGCCAAAGGTGGGCGTTCTTGTGATCTGTTCGGACGAGCAAGAACGCGCTCTGCCAGAGGAATGCCAAGCGGTCTTCACATTCAACGATGCCGGTTCGGCGGTGGGGGCCTTGGCGTGCCAGGGAGAACCCGTTGAAAGAAACGTGTTGAGCGAACAGGTTTCGCCCGAATGGTGCGACCTTCTCGCCCGTGAAATGGCGCCATTGCATGACATCGGCACCGAGGAGCACGGCTCAGCCCTGCCAAACGCCAGCCGCCTGCTCGATGTTTTGGACCTTGACGACATCAATGGTCAAATCGTGGCAAATGGGTGGCATCAAAGCTACCGTTCGACTGCGGCGGTGATCGGCGAACTCGCAGATGATGCCTTCAGCCTCGATGTGCGCACAGATGGGCCACATGGTTTAATTGCCGGCACCACCGGGTCGGGCAAATCGGAATTGCTGCAAACCCTGATCGCGTCCCTGGCATTGAAAAACAGGCCCGACGAGTTCAATTTCGTCCTCATCGATTACAAGGGTGGTGCGGCTTTCAAAGATTGTGCCAGGCTGCCACACACTGTTGGCACGGTCACTGATCTGGACGGTCACCTGACAACCCGGGCCCTTGCGTCGCTGGCCGCTGAGCTGCGCCGCCGGGAACATCAATTGGCGTCACTGGGAGCCAAGGATATTGAGGACTATCAGGCAGCAATGACGCCGACCGACCCGCACATGCCGCGTCTGCTGATCGTCATCGACGAATTTGCCGCGCTGGTTCAAGAATTGCCCGACTTCGTCGCCGGGCTGGTCGACATAGCACGGCGCGGTCGTTCACTCGGGGTGCATCTACTTTTGGCAACGCAGCGTCCCGCCGGCGTGGTGAGCAACGAAATCAAATCCAACACAAACCTTCGGATAGCGTTGCGAGTCACCGACGCAAGCGATTCGGTCGACGTGATCGAATCGCCCAACGCCGCACACATTTCGAAATCGACGCCAGGTCGCGCCTTCGCCCGGCTTGGCCATTCGTCGTTGATCGAGTTCCAGTCGTCAAGGGTAGGCGGACGGGCCGCCGAGGCCGAGAAGGCAAACGTGTCAACCCGGCGAGTGGCGATGAACGCGCTGTATGCCGTCTTGCCGCCCGCTTCAGTCGAGGAGGACACCAGCTCACCGACCGACCTGGCTCGACTGGTTGACGCCTGTCGCGGCGCTGCCGCGCTGGAAGGTATTGAGACGCCACCGTCGCCGTGGCTGGATGCATTGCCCTCACAGATCGGCGTCGCGGACATTTTCGAACAATTCCCTGAAGCCGACAATTACATCGCCAAAATGGCGGTGCCTTTTGGTGTGACGGATCTGCCCGCGAAACAATCCCGGGGCCTGGCGGCATTTGATGTGACAGACGGCGTCAACCTGGCCGTCATAGGCACTGGCAGATCAGGCAAATCCGGCATGCTGCGAACCGTCGCGGGATTGGTCGGCCAGCATTTCAGCCCGGTCGACATTCAGATGTACGCAATGGACTGTGGCGGCGGCTCTCTGTTGCCCCTCGAAAAACTGCCCCATGTTGGGGCGGTCGTGCTTCGCGATCAGGGTGAGCGGGCGTCCCGGATGGCCAGCATGCTGAGAGGTGCTATCGCGCAGCGGCAGCAGCAATTGTCGATGGACGGCTTCGCCAACTTGCGCGAACAGCGGGTCTCCTCGGCGAATCCACTACCGTTCGTTCTTGTGCTGCTCGACAGTTGGGAAGGGCTTTTTCAAACATACGACAACGTCGACAACGGGGCGTTGGTCACCTCGTTCCTGCAGATTGCGCAAGAAGGGCCAAGCGTCGGTGTCGCAACAATCGTCACCGGCGACCGCACGCTGCTATCGGGACGCGTGTCGAACCTGTTCCCGAACAAGCTGATGCTACACATGACAGATCCTGGCGACTTCGCCTACGTTGGAATACCGGCAAAGTCAGTGCCTAAATCAATGCCCCCGGGCCGCGGCTTTTTCGCCCGGGATCTTGTGGAAACCCAGATTGCGTTGCTCGACCCGGACCCTGCTGGCGCAGCCCAAGTGCAGGCAATCCAGGCGATAAGCCAATCTGCGACAAGAGACTGGGCGGAACTTTCATTTTCGGACCGGCCGCGGCGGGTCGATCTTCTGCCGAGCTCCTACAAGATGTCTGCCGTCGAAGCGCTGCCGAGAGCGTTTTCGGAAGAGGCCGTTTTGCCGGTGGCGGTGGGGGGCGACACACTCAGCCTGATGGGGCTCGACGTTATGAGTTTTGGCCCGTTGTTCCTGGTGGCTGGCCCGCGTCACTCCGGCCGTTCGACAACTCTGAAAACAATGGCATTGTTTGCCATGATGCAAGGCTGGAGTGTGGTAGTCGTCACCACCCGGCAGTCGCCGCTCCAGCGCCTGGCCCCGCACCCGCGTCTTCTCGGCAGTTTCGCTGACGACCTGACGCACAAGGACGACCTGACCGCCATGTTGGAACGGTTGCAATCAGAGGACAACCCGTCGCTGGTTGTGGTTGATGACGTCGACCGGCTCGACCAGGAAGGCTGGCTGGTGGAGGCGCTAGTCGACCACATCAGCGCTGTTCGTGACACGGCATCCGCCGTCGTTGCGTCCTCCGTACCTTCCGAGGTAGCCGGGTACCGAGGGCTCATGCCCATCTTGAAGAAAGCCGGGGCCGGGGTCATGCTGTGGCCGCAGGGCCCAAATGACAGTGAACTGTTCTCGACGGCCCTGCCCAGGTCGGCCTGGGGTGAATCGATGCCCCCGGGCGGCGGGTTCTTGGTGCAATCGGGAAGGGCGGTTCGAGCGCAAGTGGTGTTTCCGGACGTGGACGTCTTGGGTTGACGTCTTCCCGACGATCACTCGATCAGACTACTTGACACGAACGCTCTCTTTTTGCTAAGGTTAGTGCTTGTCAGCACAGGTTCACAGGGAACGTCTCACGGCTTTGGAGATCTCATGGGTGCGGGTAAGGAAGCTTTGAATCAGGCCCGCAAATGGGCGAACGGAGTGGAAGACCCGCTGATTTCTCCGGGATGGTTGTTCATGGCGTTGACGGTCCCGATGTCTTCTGGGGCCGTTGTTTCTTCGGACCCGGTGGGTGGGATGTCGGGCCAGGCGTGGCTTGAGTTGGACGGTGTGCGTCGCAGTCTTCAGCAGATCGCGGCCGATGATGCGACCTGGGCGACGTCGAATTACGCGCAATGCCCGGATGAGGCGTGATTTTTCATGGGTGCCGCGTCAATCAACATTTCCGAGCTAGAGACACTGCTCGACAACATCGACACGGTTGATGCAACACTGTCCCAGGCCGAGACCGACATCAAGAACGCCCGCGATAACACTAAGTCGTATTCGTATCAGGTTCCGCAGATGGTGCCGTGCACGGTTGGTCCTCACGGTCGTCCGTCGTACCAGTTGTGCCACAGGGTGGAGTGGTATCACCCGCCGCACCCGCACCTGACCTCGTTTGACCTGACCGCCTGGAACAACTGGCGTGACACGTGGTCACCGTTTTATCACCGGGCTTTGGGTTACGGGATTGACC
>WRFI01000174.1 GCA_009778875.1 Propionibacteriaceae bacterium
CAGGAACGGGGCAAACAGATCGAGCCCGACCTTGTAACCGCGCTGCCTGAAACCATCAGCCAGCGCCGTCACCGAGGCCGTCACGGCGGCGGCCTTATGGGCGAACAGTTGGGCGACCCGCGCATCGCCGACGTCCCACACGCCGTCCCGGTAGGCCACCAGACCCAAGGGATTACCGCCACCTTCGAGCGGCAGCGGCGCCTGGGCGCCGAAGTGCGCGGCGCACCACGGGCATCCGCACGTCAGCACCGGCGCCAGCCCGTCGACGAAGCTGGGGAACCTGATCTTGTCGAGGAACACCCCGTCGTAACGCTGACCGGCAAACTTCTCGTCGAACCTGGCAAGCGTGGCGGCCACGTTGGCCGGATTCGCGGGGCAACCGAAGTCGAACCGCTCCCCCGCCGCCGACCGATATGGCTGTTCGACCAGACGGCCATCCAGCCCGATCAGCGGCGCCAGGTCGTCCCAGCCCGAAAAGACTGGCAGCCACAGATACACATCGGCCCCAAGGCCGCGCAGCCAATCGGCCGCCCGCGACGGCCACGTGGCGGGATTCCAGCCGATCAGAGCGGCCGCTATGGGAAACGCCTGCCGTATCGCCCGCAGTTTCCGCAATAGCGCGTCTTCATCGACACCGGGCGTGCCCGGCAAGCCGGTCGAGATCTGGATGACTACGTCCATGGACCAACATCCTATTGTCGGATGCCGGATCCGACGGCCTACCGCGACACCGCGTCTCTTGAAATCACCCCGACGCATCTGACGACAGTCCGATTGCTTATAGTTATAGGTGATCTTTGTACCTACTAGCCCCGGATGCGTGCCATGACAGAGACAATTACCCAAGAGCCCACCGCCAAACTTGCTGCTGACAAGCCCAAAAAGGCGAAACCAAAGTACCCCGGCCTTCCAGAGGTCATCAACGGCAACGGTGCTGTCGCCTACGTCATGAAGAACGTGTGCGGCGGCGTCATCGGCTACCCGATCACCCCGTCCACTGAGATCTCCGAGACGTTCGAGGCCTACCGGGCCGAGGGCGCCATCAACGTCTGGGGCAAGCACCCCTTCTTCGTCGAGACGGAAGGCGAGCACTCGGCCCAGTCCGGTGCCCTGGGGGCCTCGCTGGTGGGCGGCAACTACGTCAGCAACGCGTCGTCCGCCCAGGGCATCCTGTACGGCTTGGAGTCGCACTTCGTCACCGCCGGCAAGAAGATCGGCGGTTTCGTGCTGCAGATGGCCGCCCGTGTGGTCTCGAAGCATTCCCTGAACGTCATGGCCGGCCATGACGACGCCTACGCCCTGCTGCCCAGCGGCTACACCATCCTCTTCGGCGCCAACCCGCAGGAGGCCGCCGACCTGGCCGCCATCAGCTACAAGGCCAGCGCCCTGTCGCTGGTGCCCGTCGCCAACGTCATGGACGGCTTCGCCACCAGCCACGTCATGAGCGAGGCAGCGCTGCCCGAGCCCGAGCTGCTGAAGGAATACCTGGGCGACCCGACGTCATACATCCCCTGCCCGACGCTCGCCCAAGAGGTGCTGTTCGGCTCGAAGGGCCGCGTCTTCGCCCTCAAAGCCTGGGCGAAGCGTCACGCCAAGTCATTCACGGCGGACGATCTCAAGGCGCTGCAAGCCCACCTCGACGCCACCGAGACCATCGAGGAAGACAACAACGGCATCATGATCGACACGATGTCGGCCTGGGTGCCGGAGGAGTTGCGGCCGCAGTTCCGCCGCGCCTGGCTGGGCGCCCACCCCAAGGGCACGCGCCAGCTCGTCCCGGCGATCGTCGACCCGCACAACCCAGGGCTCACCGGCCCGGTGCAGAATCAGCCCGATTTCCAGGCTGGCGCCGTCGACCACCGCACCCACTTCGCGTCGGCGGTGCCCGGCATCGTCCGGCAGGCGATGGCGGAATACACCGAGCTGACGGGCCGCGAGTACAGCCCCGTCATGTGCTACGACACCGAGGACGCCGACTACATCATGGTCGGCCTGGGCTCCATCACTGAGGACGCCCGCGCCGTCCTCAACTATCTGCGCGAGCAGGGCCTGAAGGTGGGCGTCGTGGCCGTCAAGCTGCTGCAGCCCTTCCCCGAGGCCGAGTTCATCGACGCGGTCAAGGGCGCCAAGGCCGTCACCGTGCTGGAGCGCTCGGACGACACCGCCCTGACCCGCTTCGTGCAAAGCGCCCTCTTCAAGGGACGCGCCAACGCCGACAACCCGGGCGCCTACGCGGGCATCCCGGCGCTTGGCCACATGCCGAAGCTTGTCACCGCGATCTTCGGCCTGGGCGGCCACGATGTGCAGCCGCGCCACATGATCGCCGCGTTCAAGAACATGGCGTCGGACAACCACTCGCCGCTGATCTACCTGGGCAGCCAGTTCTTCGACGAGAAGGCCACCGGGTCGGCCAAGGAGTTGCAAGACAAGATGCGGGCCGCCTACCCCGAAACGGCGCTCATGGCCCTGAAAACCGAGCCGAACCCGCAGTTGCTGCCGAAGAGCGCGCTGCGCGTCCGCTTCCACTCGGTCGGCGGCTACGGCACGATCGCCACGGGCAAACTGTTGACGGACATCCTGGCCGGCATGTTGGGCATGCACTCGAAGTCGGCTCCCAAGTATGGCTCCGAGAAGTCTGGCGCCGCCACCAACTTCTACATCACCGTCTCGCCCGAACCTGTGCTGTTCACGAACAACGACATCGAGGACGTCGAGGTCGTCATGAGCCCCGACCACATGGTGTTCAGCCACACCAACCCGCTGCGGGGCTTGGGGCAAGGCGGCACGTTCATCCTGCAATCGGACAAAGCGCCGCTTGAGGTGTGGCGCGACCTGCCCGGCTTCGCCCGGCAGTACATCCGCGAACACGACATCAACTTCTGCGTTCTCGATGCTTTCGCCGTCGCCCGGGCGGACGCCCCGACAGCCGAGCTCGAGACGCGCATGGCCGGCATCGCCTTCATCGGTGGCATGCTCGCCTCGGTCCAGTCGATCAGCTACGGCGGCAACATGGACGACGTCCAAGCCCGCGTGCGCCACGAGATCGAGAAGAAGTTCGGCCGCAAGGGCCAGGCAATCGTCGAGTCGAACATGAAAGTGATCGCCGACGGCATGGCCGCCACCGTGGTGGTCGACTACGACGCCTCGGAGTTCCGCGAAATAGACACCGCGCCGGCCAAGATAGCCAAGCGCACCGTGGCTCTCAGCGCCGCCATGTGCCCGGCCGCCCTGGCTGAGGGCCCGACCGGCCTGTTCGACCCCACCTATTACGAGGACATCGTCGCCCGTCCGTTCCGCGACGGCACCATCGGCGAGGCGCCGGTGCTGCCCGGAAGCGGCTTGTTCATGCCGCCGGCCTCCGGTGGCTTCAAGGACAAGGGCCTGTTCCGCCGCACGGTGCCGATTTTCGACCCGTCGAAGTGCACCGCCTGCATGGAGTGCGCCATCGCCTGCCCCGATTCGGCCATCCCGAACTCGGTGCATGAGATCGCCGACATTTTGACGCTCGCCGTCGACCAGGCCGGCGCGAAGAAGCTGGTGGACAAGGTCGGCGCTTGGGCAGACGCCACACGCGCGGCCCTGCTGGCCGACAGCAAACTGTCGGTGGCCGATGCCGTGGCGCAAGCCGCGGGCGCCATCGACGCGGACAAGGCCCAGGCGGCCGCCGCCGTCAAGGCCATCGCCGCCTTCCCGGTGTCGACCCCCCGCCCGATCTTCGCCAGCGTCGAGAAGGCGACGCCGGGCCAGGGCGGCCTCTACTCCGTCGTCATCGACCCGTGGAAGTGCACCGGCTGCTTGCAGTGCGTCGATGTTTGCGGCCCAGGCGCCCTGACGAGCGCCGACCAGACGGACACCGTCCTCGACGGGCTCCAGGCCAACTTCGAGTTGCTGACGAAACTGCCCAACACGCCGGCGCGGTTCAGCACCACCGCGGACGGCGATCTCAAGCGCATGTTGCTCGACCGCGGTAATTACTACTCGCTCGTCGGCGGTCACGGCGCTTGCCGCGGTTGCGGCGAGGTGACGGCGACACACTTGCTGGCGTCGCTGTCGCGCACCAGGGGCGAGGCCCGCAACGCCGCCCACGCGACCGAGCTGGAAACCATCATCGGCCAGCTCTACGCCAAGCAGTCGACCGTCGGGGACGCGGATCGCCGCGCTCGCATCGGCGCCCTGATCGGCACCCTTGAGCAGCGCCTCTACCTGTACGAGTCGGGTCCGACCGGCAACGGCCCGGCGCCGACGATCTTCGCCAACTCCACCGGCTGCTCGTCCGTCTACGCGTCGACCCTGCCGGCCACGCCGTTCCAGGACCCGTGGGTGAACTCGCTGTTCCAGGACGCCCAGCCCCTGACCGTCGGCATCTACGAGGGCCTGTCGTCCCAGTGGGTGAACGAGATCAAGGCACTGCGGGCCGCCGCCCTCGAGTTGGCGGATGACCCGGACGCCGCCACCAAGGTGCCGGACACGCTGAGCTGGCGCGGCTTCACGGACGCCGAACGCGCCCTGCTGCCGACCGTCGTGTCTGTTTCCGGCGACGGCGCGGCCTACGACATCGGCTTCGGCGCGCTGAGCCGTGTGCTGGCCATGGGCACCCCGGTGAAGATCCTCGTGCTCGACACCGGCAGCTACTC
>WRFI01000175.1 GCA_009778875.1 Propionibacteriaceae bacterium
CCGCTGAGGTCCTTTGGCAGACGCTCGGCGTAGGTGAATGGCTGAAGGGTCTGCTCGTCCCGCACCATGCCGACGAAGCCCACCTCGGCGGTCGGCATCAGTCGCATCATTCCCGCAAGCATCCCCAAACCGGCCCGCAATATGGGCACCACAAGGGGTTTCGGTGATGCGATGCGAACTCCTGTGGTTGGGGCCACGGGCGTCACGATGTCACACGGCTCGACTCGTACCCGTCTCGTCGCCTCGTAGGCCAGCAGTGTGACCAACTCGTCGACCAGTTCGCGGAACAGGGGGCTCGGGGTGTCGATGGAGCGCAGGCGGGCGAGCTTATGGGCGACCAGCGGATGATCTGCAACACGTAATTCCATGATGTTTACTGTATCGCGCCGACGGCACCAAGCGCTGGTTGGTGCCGGTGCGTTAGAGTTGTTGTGTGAGCACCGAAAGGGGACCGGCCATGAGCGACAGCGAAGACGAGATCGAGTACGACGACGGATTCGACGCTGACGATGTCGTCGCTGACGACTACGACGATGACACCGACGACGAGGTTGACGACGAGGTTGACGACAGTCTCTTCGACGATCCAGATGACGCCGACGACTCCGACGAAAGCGAGGACGTCGACGACGAGGACGACGAGGACGACGACTACGATGACGCCACCGATGACGAAATCGACTTCGTCGTGGCCATCTATCGCGAGGACGGCGAGCCGCAGGTCACCGAAATGGCCCTGCCGCTGGCCAACGATCTTGACGAGTTGATCATCCAGTTGCGACGCCTGCCAGCCGATGCCGGCGCCTGCGCGTTCGTCTCTATCAGCGGCGAGTTCTTCGTCATCGTGCGCGTGCGGGGCAAGAACGTCCAGGTGCTGCTCAATGATTCGGTGGCGGCCAGCGATTGGCCCATCGCCCGCGATGTGGCCGATCTTATCGGCCTTGACATCCCCGAGGACGACGATGAGTCCGAAATCGTCGGTGACCTTGACATCCTGGCCGATCAGGGCGTCAGCGAGTTCGACATGGAGGCCATCGCCGGCGGTTACGACGAGGACTCGGGCGATCTCGTCCGTCAGATCATCGACCAGATGAAGCTGCGCACCCAGTTTGACGCTGCCACTCGCGATCGCTAGTGGTATTCGACCACCACGGGGGCGTGGTCGCTGATGCGGCCGTCGCTGCTGTCTGCGCGATCGACCCAGCTTCGACGGGCCATCGCCGCCAAACTGGGTGACGCCAGGTGGTAGTCGATGCGCCAGCCGACGTCCTTGGCGAATGCCTGGCCCATCCAACTCCACCAGGTGTAAGGACCGTCCCCCTCCCGGTTTTGGCAACGCACGACGTCCACGAGCGGACGGGCCGACGGCGGCCAATCCAGGGACGGCGCCAGCATCGTCCGCCCTGCCAGCCGGTGCTGTGACGGCGCCTGGCCGATTTGGGCGTCGAGCCAGGCCCGCTCGCCCGGCAGGAAACCCTCGTGGGTGAGGTTGCCTCGCCAGTTTGTGATGTCGGCCGGGCCGTGGGCGATGTTGAAGTCACCCAGCACCAGCAGTTGGCGTCCCTCGGCCTCGGCGCCGGCCTGGCGGGTGTTTATCTCGGCTGTCAGCCGCCGTAGAAAGCCGGCCTTCCGTTCGTAGCGGGCCTGCTGCTGAGCGGGGGTGTAGCCCTCGCGCCCGCCGTCCTCGGGTGCAACCTCCAGCGGCACGCCCCCCTTCGGCACATAAACGCAGATGACGTCCAGCGGTGCGTCCGCCAAGTGGACGCCGATCAGGCGTCCCTCCTGGGCAAAGGGGTTGGGGGTGCCGGTGTCCGTCCAGGTGAACGACAGGGCGGGGCGACGAGTCAGAATGGCGACCCCGTTGCGTCCGGCCAACTGGCCCGGGTCATAGGTCAGATGGTAGTTGCCGAAAGCGTCGGGTGGCAGATCGGCAACGCGGCACCGCACCTCCTGAAGCGCGATGACGTCGGCGCCGGTGCCGTCCAGCCAATCGCGGAACCCCCGCCGCAGGGCGGCCCGGATGCCGTTGACGTTGAATGTGGCGACGCGCATGGCGTCCATTGTCCTCCATTCCTTGGGAGGTGGCGGCGGGGCCGCTGGGGTGGTCGTCCCAGCACCCCTTCAGCACCTGGCAGCAGGACGCCCCACCCAACCCAAGCCCCTTCGATTCTGAAAAACCCGGCGAAATCACCCAGATTCCAGCCGTAACGCCGCACTATTCAGAATCCAACACCTGATCGGGTGACCACGTCGGCCAGGGCGATGGGGTTGTCGGCTTCTATGTGGGCATTTTCCTGGGCGGACCAGTCGTCCCACCAGTCGTCCACCGGGCCGTCCCGGCTCACCACGGCCTGACGGCGGACGGCCTCTGCGCCGTCAACCCAGACGCGCAGGGTGGCTCTTGGCGCAGAGGTGGGGGTCAGGGCGCCGGCACCCTCGATGATGATCGGGGCGGTTGGGTCGAGGTGCACCCAGTCGGCTGGCCGGCCTTGCGCCCAGTCGTAACGGCGATAACCGGCGTCAACGGGGGCCAGCATCTGGGGGACCGCGGCGGCGGCCGTCGCCAAACCGTGCCAACCGGGGTAGACGTCGTCGAGACTGACAATCTGCACGGGCCAGCCAAGACGCCGCAGCGCTCTGCCCAGATCAATCGCCAGGGTCGTCTTGCCGGCCCCCGAGCGCCCGTCGATCAGGACGACCAGGCGCCGTCCCGCGCTGGCGTCGATCGCCAGGTTCGCCAACTCGTCAACGCTGTGGGGCCTCATGACGGAACCCCCGTCCACACCAGCCAGAAGGTGCCCGCCAAGATGGCCGCGAGCAGGCTGGCAGCCGCCATCATCGAGGTGACTACAAGGCCAAATGCGTCAGCCGCCGACAGCTTGGAGGGACGCGCCCAAGTGCGCCGGGCGACATTGGCGGTGTTGAATCCGCGCACCTCCATGGCCGTCGCCAGGTCGGTTCCCCGCCGGATGGCGATGACCAGCAGCGCGAAAGCCATGGAGGCCACGCGTCGCAGCCAGCCGTGATCGCCCAGGCCGCGGGCCCGCCGCGCCAACCCCAGGGCCCGCCAGTCGGCACCCATCAGCGTGACCGTCCGAACGCCCGCCAGGGTACCCAGGACGAAGCGGGCCGGCAGGTGTGCGATCTGGGCCAGGCCGTCGGCCATCAGCGTCGGGTCGACCCGTCCGATCAGCACGATCGCGGCCAGCGCCAGCGACAGGATACGCAGGAACACGGCTAGCGCCAGCAGCAGTGACCGCTGGCTGATCTCAACAAGCCACCACTGCAGGTACGTGACGCCGCCGGGGCGTCCGTACAGCGCCATGCTGACGGCAGCGATCAGCCCCACGACCGTCACTGGCCACAGCCCCCGCAGCATCCGCGCCAGGCCGGCGCCGGCAGTCGCGAAGACCAGCAGTTCCAGCGCCAACATGACGGCGGCACTCACCCAGTCGAGGGTGATCAACACCGGCACGGCCAACAGCACGGCAAGAACCAGCCGGGTGACGGGGTTGAGCTTGTCCAGGGGCGTCATGACGCAGCCCCCAGGTCGATGCGGTTTTCCCCCAGCACGTCCATCAGTTGCTGGTCGTGGGTTACGCTGACGACGGTGCAGCCCTGGTCCAGCAGGGTGCGGATGAGCTGCACCAGATCACACCAGGTGGCCCGGTCTTGGCCGAAGGTAGGCTCGTCCAAAATGATGACCTGGGGCCCGCAGGCCAGCACCGTGCCGACAGACAGACGCCGCTTTTCGCCGCCCGACAAGGTGAAAGGGTTGGCGCTGGCGAGCCCGTCCAGATGCAGCAGGCCGAGCAGCTCGTCGACGCGAGCCTCCACCGCCGGTGCCGGCCAGCCCAGCGCGCGCAAGCCGACGGCCAGTTCGGCCCGCACGCTGGCCGTCACAAACTGATGCTCGGGCTGCTGGAAGACGGTGCCCAATCGCGTCAACAACTGGCGGGACGTCCACGAATGGGGGTCGGCCAACGTGGTCGCGTCGCGACCGATCAAGCGTTTTTGGTGGCGCGACTCCGGGCCGGCCGGACGCAGATCGTCTGACGCCTCGACCCGCCCGCCCAGCTGCGGCAACAGCCCCGCCAGCGTCAAAGCCAGGGTGGACTTCCCCACCCCGTTAGGCCCGGTGATCACCGTGCTGACCCCCGCGGGGATATCAACGTCCAGGTGTTCCATCACCGGGCGTCCCGCCTGGTAGCCAATGGTCAAATCGACGCCGCGCAATATCAATGCGCCAGGTCCGTCAAAGCTGGTGTTAGCAATGGGGCGGGCGGAACGCCGGTTCGGGCTGGCGACGGCGCAGACGCCTGCCGAACGTAACCACCCACTTGATTGTGCGTCGAGTACGGCGTCTGGGCGCCCAGGGCCGGCTGGAGCCCGTCTCATCGCTAACATGGGCCCGCTGACACAACGCTGATCAATCTGCAGCGGGATGCCCGGCACCCACACACCCTGGCGGGCCAATTCCTCGCCCTGGGCGGCGAACACCTCGTCTGGGTGACCGTCCGCGCTCACCCCGCCGTCTGGGCTCAACACGATGACGCGGTCAATCAGGGGCAGCCAGACGTCCACCCGGTGCTCGACGACGATC
>WRFI01000176.1 GCA_009778875.1 Propionibacteriaceae bacterium
GCCGCACAGCAGCGGCCCATACACCAGGTACGAGTGGCCGGTGATCCAGCCGGGATCGGCGGTGCACCACCAGCGGTCCTCGTCCCGGATGTCGAAGGTGTACTTCAAGGTGGTGTATGTGCCAACCATGTAGCCGCCATGGGCGTGGACGATGGCCTTCGGCGTGCCCGTCGACCCGGAGGTGTACAGGATAAACAGAGGATCGGTTGAATCCATCTGCTCGGTTTCGCACACCCCGTGCGCGATCGGCAGGGCGGCCAGGTCGTGGTACCAGTGGTCGCGCAGCGGCTCCATCGCGACGTCTTCCCCCGTGTTTTTGACGACCAGGATGTTCTCAACGGACGCGCTGAAGCGGATGGCCTCGTCGACGATCTTCTTCAACGGGAAGATCGACCCGTTGACCCACGAGCCGTCCGCCGTGATCACGAGCTTCGATTCGGAGTGGTCAATCCGGGCGGCCAGCGCGTCCGGGGAGAACCCGGCGAAGATCACCGAGTGGATGGCGCCGATCTTGGCGCAAGCCAGCATCGCGAAAACCACTTCGGGTATGCGCGGCAGGTAAATCGTCACCCGGTCACCCTTGCGGACGCCCATGGACTTGAGGACGTTGGCCATCGTGTTGACCTCGCGGTTCAGCGAGAAGTACGAGAAGCTGCGGTCTTTGATGCCGTCTTCGCCGACCCAGATCAGGGCGAGCTTGTTCTTGTACGGCCCGCTGAGGTGACGGTCAATCGCGTTCAAGACGATGTTCGTCTTTGCCCCGGTGAACCACTCGAAGAAGGGCGCCTTCGAATCGTCGACCACCTGATCCCAGGGGGTGAACCACTCCAACTCTTTGGCCCGGTCTTCCCAGAAACCGGTCGGGTCGGCGCTCGCGGCCTCGCGAAGCGTCTCCGGGTCTATCGTGCCATCGGCGTAGGCGAACGGCGGGTTGGGCGTAACAAATTCACTTGTGGACTCGCTCATCTTTTCCTCCAGCGTTGGATCGTGGCTCGAGAAGACGGGGACGGTTACTCCACGCTTCCCGAAAAATGAAACAGAAATTCGTACTTTACCGGATGTTGACATCTAATCGAACGCGTCCAACGCGTGAGAAGTCTCAGCGGCCGAAGAGCCCAAATCGTTTGCGCGATGGCTCTGCGCCGGGCAGGTGCTTGCTGAAACGACCGTCGGCCTGCCACTGTGCGAACCTGGCATCCAGCGCGGCCGCCACTTTGTCGTACGTCTCCCATGTATTCGGCACATGGTAGAGCCCCTTGCCGAACAACGCCTCGTAATCGCTCGGATAGTAGCTGTCAATGTACCCGTTGAGGAACTCCGCCACTTGATCGGTGAAGTCCTTTGACCACAACTTCAAGTCCATGTACTGGTCAAGCAGAACAGTTGGCAGGACCTGCCGGGCCTTGATGTCGGCCACGCAGGCGCTCTCCCCAGCGTCCTCCATGTCATGTTGTCTGAACCCGTCACGCGCAATTGCCCAATAGACGACGCAGGCGATGTGCGTCAAGGCGTTGTCTTCGGGCTGGCCGGCGTCAACGGCCGCCTGAAGGTGCCAATAACCGTCGTCGTACTTGACCTCGTTGTTGTCGATGCTTGCCATCATGTGACCTTTCTTTAGCCCTCAAACTCCCAGTTGAAGGATGTGCCATTCTGGGGGAACCGGAAGACTCATCGCTCCAGTCTAGACGTCATGACCGCTGGTCAGCTTGCGCTTGGACGGCCGTGATAGCGATTGTTGAGACGATATCTTCGACCAACGCGCCACGGCTCAAATCCGTCACCGTCTTGTTCAAGCCCTGCAGCATGGGGCCGACGGCGACTACGCCAGCCGTCCGCTGGACCGCCTTGTAGGCGATGTTTCCGGCATTCAAGTCGGGGAAGATGAACACCGTCGCCTGGCCCGCCACCGGCGAGCCGGGCATTTTCATCTGCCCGACGGTCGGGTCGAAGGCGGCGTCGAACTGCAGTGGTCCGTCGACCACCAGATCGGGACGGCGCTCGCGCACCAGATTGACGGCCTCAACAACGGAATCGACGTCGGGGCCGGCGCCGGAGGTGCCCGTCGAGTAGCTGAGCATGGCGATACGCGGCTCAATGCCGAAGGCCGCGGCGATGTCGGCGGACGATGTGGCGATATCAGCCAACTGCGACGTTGTTGGGTTCGGGTTGACGGCACAGTCGGCGAAGTAAAGCACCCGGTCAGGCATGCACATGAAGAAAGCGCCTGACACGATGCTGACGCCCGGCTTCGTCTTGATGATCTCGAAGGCCGGACGAATCGTGTTGGCTGTCGTGTGCGTGGCGCCCGACACCATGGCGTTGGCCTCACCCAGGTACACCATCATGGTGCCGAAATAGCTGGGGTCGGTCATCTTGTCCCGGGCCTGCTCTAGCGTCACGCCTTTGGCGGCGCGGAGTTCGGCATACTTGGCGGCGTAGCGTTCGATGCGTTCCGGGTCGTTTATCGAGACGATTTCAATGCCCGACAGGTCGAAGCCCAGGCCATTGGCCCTTGTCGTCACCTCATCGGGTTCACCCAGCAGCACCAACTTGGCGACGCCGCGGTGGGACGAAATCATGGCCGCTTCCAGCACGCGGGCGTCATCTGATTCGGGCAACACGATCGTCATCGGGTCGGCCATGGCCTGCTGGGCGACATCGTATTCGAAACGGTGCTGCGTGCGGATGGACCGTATCGGCTGATCAAGACGGGAGACCAGATCGTCAACATCGGCATACTGCGCCAGCAGTGACCGCAGAGCCGCCACCTTGCGAGGTGTGACGGTTGGCGTCCCCTGGATCCCGGCCAGCACCTGCGCGGAGTTGAAGGTGTTGGACGCCACCATGCCGATCGCAAAATTGCACGGCACGCGGTCAATCAGTTCCACAATGGTGCTGGGCAGTTCGTACCCGCCCACCAGCACGATGGCGGCCAGGCGCGGGAAGTTCTCGTCCGTTTGTGACAGCATGACGCCGGGCAGCAGGTCGACGCGGTCGGACGCCATGATCAGCGTTGTGTCGTCAAAAATGCGGTGCAGCAGGTTGGGCAGCGTCATGCCGGCGACGGCAACATGCAACGACTCGCGGTTGAGCGCGGCTTCGTCCCCCTTCCAGATGGTTGCCCCCAGCGCCTTGAACTGTTCGCCGACCGTGGGTGCCGCCAAGACCGGGTCTTCCGGTATGGCGGCCGTGAACAGTCCGCCGAAAATGTCCAAGCGCTTCTTGACGTCATCCACCAGCGGTGGATCAATCCGACTGGCCACCACACCCAGCACCGTGTTGTGGTTGGCCTGAAATTCGTGGACGGCATACTGGGCCGAGCGCACCACCTGCGCGGCAGTCTTGCCGCGCCCCTCCACCAGGACGACGACCGGTGCGTCCAGGTTGGCCGCGAAGCGGGCGTTCAGGCTGACCTCGACGGGCGCCGAGACGTCATCGAAGTTCGACCCGATGATCACCACTGCATCGAAGCGCTCGCGCAGGCCACCCATCTTGGCGACCAGAGACGACATCACCTGATCGGGGTTGTCGGCGATCTCGTCATAGGTGGCGCCGATGACCTCGGACAAGGTCTGGTCAAGGTGACAGATCTGTAGCAGCGCCTCGGCCAGCGCATCGTGCTCGTGACTGCGAACCAGCGGACGGAAAATGCCCACCCGGTCGCCGTCCAACTGAAGCTTGTCGATGACGCCAATAGCCACAACGCGCTTGTTGGAAAGGGCCTCGGCGGCGGCAATATAGATCGTCTTTGTCATGAGGCAAATGTACCAAGGCAGGTGTTGTCGCCAAGGAGTCGGGTCGCCCCCCTGCTGCCGCGTCCCCCCAGGGGGGACTTGCCACCGAACACCCCTACCGCACCACGGTTAGTGGCCGGGGTCCCTCCATCGGCTGGCAGCACCAGCGGATTGCCGCCACGCCCAGGGTATCTTCCACACCCGGCAGCATGGCCCCCCGTAGGCGGGCAGGCGACAGCATTTTTGGAACACCCTGGTTCGCCAGATTCTGGTGCGACGGCGAAGAGCGTTCCCCCCTTTTGACAGCAACGAGCCTAACTGTCACCGACACCCCCACCGGTTCGCCGACACAGGTGCGGTAGGCGGTGTGGGAAACACGGAAAGCAAGGTTTCCCGGTAAAACAGTCACACCAACGCAACCACCAGCCGGGTTCGGCAGGGGACGTTCGGTCCATCGCGGCGCAGCCATGATGGGTTGGGCGGGCGCCAAACCCGGCCACAACCAGACAACACCGCCCCAAACCCCGCCGCTCAAACACTGAGTTTCCGGACAACCGGGTGTCCGTGAGCTAACTCCGCAAACCTGCCCTGTTTTGGACTCCGCCCCCGACGGTTGCCGGACTTACCTACATGAAAACCGGGTCAAACCCGTGCTAAGTCCTACAACCGTGCCCGGTGAGCCCGTTGGCGGGGAGGTTTTGCGGGGTTATCTCCTCCAGGGGCGTGCCGGGGTGGTCGGTCACCTTCCTGCACACGCTTGGAGGACCACCCCGTCGGCTCCGCCGACACCCCTCCCCTGTGAGACTGGTAGTGGCTGGTCTGGGACTAGCTGGCAGGGTGAATA
>WRFI01000177.1 GCA_009778875.1 Propionibacteriaceae bacterium
GTCTTGCCCCGGTTGCTCAAGATGTTGGCCGTCAAAACCTCGGCCGGGCGCTCGCTGCCGTCCGAATCGGCCTGCCGCGTCATGCCCACCAGGCGGGCGACGGAGTCGACGGTCATGCCCTGCCCGGTGCGAAGAATCGCCACCATTTCGGTCAGAACATCGGCCGCCAAGCGCACGTCGGGCTCGTCCCCGGTGATGCGCACCTCATTGCCGCGCACCAACAGATCGGCGTCCAGGGCCCCTTCAAGGACGCGCAAGAATTCGTCATTGACGCCCACCAGCGACACCATGTCGAGGGACGGAGGCACGGTGACAACGCGCACAAGCCCGTCGTCTGCGACGATCGTGGTCACCTAGTCCTTTCTCAAAAAACTACCTACCATGTTAGTGCACCGGCCGGCATCCCGCCCCGGCGGCCAAACTGGCAGTCTTACGACTTCGCCGTTGACCGAAATGATTGCGCCTTGTACTAACATTTACGGTGAGTTATCTGGGAGGAGACACGGGGTGGCCAGCATCCAAAAAATCGCGGCGGCCGTGGTCGGAATCCTACTCGGGGGGACGGCAATCGCCGGCGCACTGGTAGGACAGAACACCAACGCCAACTCGTTGGAGCCAAAAGCCGTTGCCGCGCTGCAAAACGCCGGCATCACGGGCGTCACCGTGTCATTCAAGGGACGGGAAGCCTACCTGGTGGGCGAGGGCGCGACCGACGCGCAACTTCAGCAAGCCAAGCAGGTGGTCGAATCTGTGTACGGCGTCCGCTGGGCGACGATCACCGACAACAGTCTTCCACCCGCCCCCGAGCCAAGCACGCCGACAGCCGCCCCGAGCCCAACCGCGACGCCAACCGCGTCTCCCACTCCGACCGCGACCCCGACCGCGACGCCAACCCCATCGCCCACCCCGACCGCGACGCCAACCCCATCGCCCACCCCGACCGCGACGCCAACTCCATCGCCCACCCCGACGCCGTCCCCGTCCCCAACTCCCGCGCCCGGCCCGACTACTCCCTTGACGCCCGACCAGATCGCCCAGATCAACGCCACCGCCATCCCGTTCGCCGGCGGCACCTACAGCCTCGGGGGCGTCGCCATGAGGAACCTCGACGCCGTCATCCCGCTGCTCGTCAACTCGAACGCCAAGATCGAAATTGACGGCTATGTCTCGCTGCCGCATCCGGCCGGCCGCGAGGTCACCGACTCCAAGCGACGTGCCGACGCGGTTGCCAAATACCTTGAAGCACACGGCGTGGACGCCAGCCGGATCACCACCGTCGGACGCGGCGCCGACAACCCAGTTGCCTCGAACGACACCAACGCAGGCCAGGTCGCCAACCGTCGCGCCACCCTGACGGTGTCGTAACCGAACAAGAAGGACAAATCATGTCTTGGTACACCGCAGGGGAAATCCTGATCTGGCTGATTCTGGCCGCCATCCTCGGCTTCGTCTTGGGCTGGCTCGTTCATTGGCTGGTGTCGCGCCGCGGGTCGACGTCGACGGGCGACGAGCTGAAGCGCCTGCGCGACGAAAACGCCTCGCTGAAGACCGACTTGGCCGACTGCGAGCAAGACAACGACCTCCTGCAAGCCGATTTGGACGCCTGCACCGAGGCGAAGGCCGCCCTGCAAACCGACCTCAATGCGAGCCGCGCTCTGGTTGCTACCACCGCCAGTGCCGTGGTCGCCGCCAGGGCCGCCGTTGCCAGCGCGGGGTTGACGACACCTGCCGCAGCACCAGTCAGAGTCGTCGTCATCCCGACGTCCAAGGACGAGGCCATCGCCCAGGTTGACGCGATCGCCGCCCGCACCGCCGGAGCCGAACCGGCGCCCAAGGACGACCTTGAAGCGATCTTCGGCATTGGGCCGGTGATCTCGAAGATGCTCTACAAGATGAAGATCACCAGCTTCCGGCAGGTTGCCCGGTTCACACCACAAGACATCGCCACCGTCGAAAAGGCGCTCGAGTTCTTCCCCGACCGCATCGTGCGAGACGACTGGATGTCGTCGGCCCGGAAGCTCAACATCGAAAAGTACGGCGTCGACCCCTGCAAACCTGGCGCATAAGGCGAGGCCGGTTGACGCGGCGGGCGGGACGCCGGCCTTCACAGGAAAACGGCCCTTTCACTGGAGGTTTGCCATACCCAACCTCGCCTTTTTGCTGGTCAAATGGAGGTTGGGTAGGGGAAACCTCCAGTACTGGCACTGTTATTGGTAGGTTTGCCATACCCAACCTCGAATCGGCCGCCCAAAAGGCGAGGTTGGGTATGGGAAACCTCCTAGGTGAGATTGTGTTCGGGGCCTCCTGCTGCCGCGCCCCCCCGGGCGCCTGTAGGGGTGGCCACCTTCACGGAATTGTGGCGGCGGGTTCCAGAGCCCCCTGCTGCCGCGTCCCCCCAGAGGTGACTTGCCGCCGAACACCCCTGCCGTGTCACGGTTTGTGGCCGGGTTCCCCACTTGGCGGGCAGCACCAGCTGAGTGTGGGCGCAACCAGGACGCCCCCAAGCAGGCCGGTTCGCCAGCTGCGGTAGGCAGCCTGGTAAGCACGAAAAGCAAGGTTCCCACCGCCTCAACCACTGGGCTTCTGGTGCGGTAGGCGGTTTGGTAAGCACAAAAAGCAAGGTTCCCACCGCCTCAACCACTGGGCTTCTGGTGCGGTAGGCGGTTTGGTAAGCACGAAAAGCAAGGTTCCCCGGCAGAACAGTCACATCAACGCCACCACAGAGCAGGTTCGGCAGGACTATTCGGTCCATCGCGGCGTAGCCCCGATGGTGCGGGCGGGCACCAAACCCAACCACAAGCCGATGATGCCCGCCCGACGCCCCGCCCAAGCCCCTTCGATTCTGAAAAACCCGGCGAAATCACCCAGATTCCAGCCATAACGCCGCACTATTCAGAATCCAACAGTTGTACGCCTTACCTCCCCAAGGCCCCTGGGGGGCCACGCTTTGCTAACCCACCGCAAAGTGGGCACGTCAAGAAGACCACCCCGTCGGCCCCGCCGCCACCCGGAATGGACCACCCCGCGACGGAACAGCTTCCCCCGAGGAAACGCCCCACACCAGTCCCGCGTCAACCACCTCCCCCACGGAGGGTAATAAGCACTAGCATTGAGCCTGACCATACGGAGGCACACATGAACCGGAAAACCATCGTTATCACTGGGGCGTCGGATGGCATCGGCGCAGCGGCAGCCCGTCAACTCGCCGCCGATGGGCACCGGCTGGTGCTGATCGGACGTTCGCCGGACAAGCTGGCGCGCGTCGCCGACGAACTTGGCGCGGAGTCAATCGTCGCAGATTTCGCCGACCTGGCGCAGGTGCGTCACATGGCCGAGGAAGTTTTGCGGCTGTGCCCGACGATCGACGTGCTGGCCAACAACGCCGGGCTCATCAACGGCAGCGAGCGCGTCGCCACCAAAGACGGCCACGAGGCCACAAATCAGATCAACTACCTGGCGACTTTTCTGATCAATCATCTGCTGGCCGAGCGCCTGGTGGCCGGCCGCTCCACCGTCATCATGACGTCAAGCATGGCCCATTGGGGTGGACGAATTGACCTTGACGACTTGGATCACGAGCGCTCCTACGTCAGCTTCGCCGCCTACGCCGACTCGAAGCTGGCACTGCTGCTACACACCCGTCAATTGCAGCGCAACCTGGGACGCCGCGGCGTGGCCGCCGTGGCCTTCCACCCCGGCGTTGTCGGGTCCAACTTCAGCGTCGACGCCGGCGGCTTCATGGGCAGCATCTACTCGTCCCCCGCCAAAGCCCTGCTGACATCATCGGCCAAGGGGGCCGACAGTCTGGTTTTCCTTGCCGAGGCCACCCCCGGCGTCGACTTCCGGCCCGGCGGTTACGTCATCAAGCGGCGCCCGGCCGCTACGCGCGCCTGCGTCAACGACGTCAAACTGGGTGAGGCTCTGTGGGCCGCCACGGAGCGGACTTTGGGGCTGTGAGCGACACACCGTCCGGTTCGTCCGGGACGCCCCCAGTTGCTGCGCCCCGCGGTGTTTATGACATCGTCGTCGCCCTGTTTTGCTCATTCCTGCTGATCAGCAACGTGGGGGCGACGAAGCTGATCGCCATCGGCCCGACCTGGCACCCCGGCGGTGCGGCCCTGTTGCCGCTGGTGTTCGACGGCGGGGCCATCCTGTTCCCCCTGACCTACATTTTCGGGGACGTCCTGGCCGAGGTGTACGGCTTCGCCCGGGCCCGTCGCGCCATCGTGCTGGGCTTTGCCGTGGCGTTGACGGCGTCGGTGATCTTCATGATCGTCGACCATGCCCCGCCCGCCCCCGGCTGGAACAACCAGGACGCGTGGCATGTGGTGCTCGGTTTCGTGCCGCGCATCGTCATCGCTTCGCTGTGCGGGTATCTGATCGGCCAGTTCCTCAACGCCTGGGTGCTGGTGAAAATCAAGGCCCGGTTCGGCACGCGACGCCTGTGGATCCGCCTGCTCGGGTCGACGGTGGTGGGCGAGGCCGCCGACACCATCACCTTCTGCACCATCGCGTACGCGGGCCTGGTGCCGCTGGCCAC
>WRFI01000178.1 GCA_009778875.1 Propionibacteriaceae bacterium
ACGGTATTCAGCTAGACAACGCCAAGTTCGCATACGACGACAAGAGCGTGATGCTTCCTGCGGCGAGCGGCCGTGATGGACTGGTCCTGACTCGACAGGATGCCAGCGCGCGGTTCTGGAAGGCCGGCGGTCTGGTGGCCGGCTGACAGGGGCTTTGGTCAATCAGCCTCGTCAATGGCTGTCAGCGGATAGGCGGGCGGATTGCCCAACTCCCAATCTGCCATGCCCGTGCGTTTCCACGGCAACTTTAAGAGATCGTGCTTAAGTGGGCAGAAGAATAGGGCGCCAATCCCGGGTTTTCTGACGGACTCTTATTGCAAGTCTCACCCGGGGACGCCCTGCATGTCACCATACCGCAATACCCATGATTAGGCCACTCCGCCTGGTGCGGGGTCAACAAACAAAACGTCCAGGAGGCATAATCATGTCCGAACAGCCCGTCACACCGGCCCAGGTGGCCGCGACGCTCAACCCGGCAGGCCCGTCCACCGGTGAGCCACCAGAACCGCAGCAAAGCTTCGACGCGGACTATGTGAAGAAGCTGCGCGACGAGGCCGCCAGATACCGTACCGAGGCGAAAGCCAACGCGAATGCGGCGAAAGAACTCGCCGCGCTGCGCGACGCACAAAAGTCAGAGGCGGAAAAGACAGCTGACCGCATCAAGTCCCTGGAGGACGCGGTGGCCACGTCAACGATGGAAGGCCAGATACGCTCCGCCAGGCGCTAGTGGATTGGCTTGCCGACCAGGATGACCCATCCGCCGAACACCAGCTTTCTGACTTCCCCAACACCACGTGGGGCAACTACTACGGCGAGGCGTACACCGACCAGGAACTCCAGCCCGTCGTCGAAACACTGATCACCGCCGGGGACGTCGCGTCTGTGGGGACGGTCTTCGAGAGAGTAGTCTCCGTCCGGTCGACAAGAGTCATCCCAGCCGAGGAACGCGAAACACCGGACGCGTTGTGCCACGACGGGTTGTGGCCCCACGAGATACTCCTGCTCGACCGGGAACACTGGCGCGACACGCAGGCCACCCAATATGAAGACTGGTGGTGGCCTCGCTACGGGGTGAAAGACCCTGCCCAAGCGATGGGGTCACTTGCCGACCGAGGCTTCCTGCGTCCGGAGAACCTGACCGAGGCGCTGCACCGTGAAACCATCCCGACACTCAAGGCCCTGCCAGAGGCCGATGGACTCCCTGTCGGCGGGAAGAAAGCCGAACTGCTGGCCCGGCTCCTTGACGCCGTACCCATTGACCAACTCGACATTCAGTTCCCTGCCCGACGGTGGGTGCTGACCGAGCAAGGGCAGGAGGCCATCGACGCTGAGCCGCAAGTCGCACTGGGCGACGGCGGCGTCTTCGGACTGGACATCTGGACGGCAACAGAACTGGTCCACCGAAACCCCGGCAGGCCATGGCGAGACGTCATCTGGGGGGTACCTCAACAAGACGATGACCGACCACGCGGGCGACTACCAGGCCGTGCGCGCCATCCGGCTCAGCCAAGCCGATTTCCTGATGGGTGAGCAACGGTGGCAAGGCGCTGTCCAACTCCTGGGCGTTGTCATCGTCAAGGACCTCGACGACGCCGGACTCGACTGGTCACCAGCCGGGATGACCAGACTCGCCGGGTACCTCTTCCCATACGAGGCCTCATGGCTTCGGATTGGGTCACGCGTCCTACCAGCACTGCGATACATCCAAAGAGAAGCGGATCTAGCCGACGGCGACGTGCGCGCCATGCTCGCGTCCGGCATCGAAATGATCAGGAACCTCAAAGTGTTCACACCTCAAGAGTGCGTCGACATTACGATGTTCGAATTGGCCGACGACAAGGTCAGCATCGACGCGATCTACCGAGCCGCGCGTTTGAGGCTTCAGCAGGAGCATCCTGAAATCTCCTGGTGATGCGTCTTGCGACGTACGGTCGTACACCGTACAATGGAGCCATGTCCATGCTTTCGTCTGCCACTCGTGACGCCCGGCTTGATCTGCGGATGACCGCCGACAACCGGGCGCTCATCGGCGAGGCCGCT
The DNA here is from genome assembly GCA_009778875.1 of Propionibacteriaceae bacterium. Taxonomy (GTDB): domain Bacteria; phylum Actinomycetota; class Actinomycetes; order Propionibacteriales; family Propionibacteriaceae; genus WRGV01. The sequence continues at coordinate 2,041 of WRFI01000178.1, forward strand.
CAGCTCAACGGCACCAGCCTGAGCGACTACGTGATGTCAGTGGTGGTGCGCGCCGCGCGCAGTGATGTGCTGCAGGCCAGAGTGCTGCGGCTGGACCCCGAAGCGTGGGATGAGTTCGTTGCCGTGCTGGACGATCCCGACACCGACGCGATGGTCGCGCTGCGATCCCGGGCAACCCGCTGGGACGATTCCGCACGGTGAACCCACAAGAGCCCCGACGCATCCAACGCGACGATCCCGTTGTCGACTTCGACTGCGGTGTCGAGTCGTTAAATGACTGGTTGGCGCGCCAGGCCCTGCGCAACGAGGAGCGCGGTGACTCGCGGACCTACGTGTCCGTTGACGGCGGCGCGCCCCGCATCGTCGGCTACTACTCGCTGGCATCCTGGGCGGTCAGCCGGAAGCAGTCAGGTGGGTGGCTGTCGCGCAACGCGCCCGAACCGGTATCGGTGATCTTGCTGGGCAGGTTGGCCGTGGATCGGGCTGCTCGTGGCCTCGGGCTCGGTGGCGACCTGCTCACCCATGCGGTACGCAACGCGACGACTGCGGCGAGCCTCGTTGGCGCCCGAGCGCTCGTCGCCGAGGCCATAGACGAGAGCGCCGTGCAGTTCTACCTGCACGCCGGCCTACGTCGCTCTGCCGCGCGGTCCGACTTGCTGTTCCTCCCGCTGCGGTAGTGGGCGAGAGTCATGCCGCGCCTCGGAGCAGGAAGGCCCTTGCTGTAGATGCGTTGACACCGAACCTCGTCCCCAGCCGCGCATACGACCACCCCTGGGCGCGCAACTCAGCCACCTCGGTGCGCTGATCGTCCCGAAGTCCCTGCATCCTCATGGGCACGCCGTTGCGCTTCAGGATCAGGCTGACGGTCTGCCGTGCGATCCCGAAATCAGCCGCCAACTCGTACACCGTCTTGCCCTTCCGATAGCCCGCGACGAGCAGATCAACCTGTGCCAAGTTGAGCCGCCTCACCGTCTCCGCGTTGGGCCTCGGAGGCGCGAACTCGCTCACGCTCACCTCGGTGTTGACTTCCGATGTCCCCTTAATACACGCTCTGACAAGCCACTTCGGAAGCTGGGGCATGTTTCGAGTGCCGTCCACTAGGGTCCACCAAGTTGGCGATGTTCCAACCCCTATCCCGGGTACTTGGTGTTGATGTGGTGCGGATTCAGGCTGTTTGGGCGGTCTCGGTTGCATCGGCAGGGTCATCCACGTCGTGGCATTCGAGATGGATGGAGCGAACACGGCATCCAGCCAGCCATGGCACCTCACTCACGCGAGTCGCGGACTGGCCTGGAGGCTCTGACGGTGACGGTTCCATCTCGCTTCCTCTTTCTCCACTGGGGCCAGTAGGTCAGCCCCAGGTCAGAGCCAACTCGCGCTCATGGGTGGCGCAGTCGGCCAGGTACAGGTTAATGAGGCTTTGGTAAGGAATCCCCGTCTGCACAGCCATGGCTTTGAAGTAGTTGACTGTGTCCACGTCCAGGCGGATAGTCACCTGCTTCTTCAACCGTTGGCTGTACGGGTTCGGGCACGCCTGGCTGAAGTCGTACTCATCTCTCATGTCATCGTCCATGTCGTACACCTCCTGGGTATCTTGCTGACTCGTGTCGTGTCGCTTTCCTGGCCGAGATGATGCGGATCGCACCGCCTGCCTGTCTGTGGCAGTGGGCGACAACCAGGAGCCGCAATGCTCGCGAATAGCCCAAGATGAGGAACCGCTCCTCAGCCCGGGAGTGGTCTGGGTCGGCAATCACCAGAGCACGCGGGTCAAAGACCACGGTGCGCGCCTCCTCAAAGGCCACGCCATACTTCGCCTGGTTGAGCGAGTCCTTGGCGGGATCCCACTCGAACCGCAACTCTTCCATAACTACATTGTAGTTATCAGACGGCGTCTATGCAACCGTCCGTCCTGCTTCCGACCGCAGTCGGTGTGACGGGAATCACTGAGCTGCGAGCGTTGCCCGAAGCAGGAAGTTCCGCACCGTCGAGGCATCCACGCTGAACCGGTCGCCGGGGTCTTCGGCGCCCGGCTAAATCTCACCGGTTGCCAACTGCTTCCGTTCCCTGACAAGCTCTTTTAGCTCGCGAGGCAGGGTTGGAACATCCTCGCGTTGGTCGACGACCCGTCCGCCCACCCCGAGCCGTACCCGACTGAGGCCGAACAGGACGCCGAGCGCCGTGATGATGTTGCCATGGTGCCGTCGGGTCCCGGAATTCCTTGATGTGGATCGTCGCCCAGACCTCCCGTATGATGATCGCTGTAGACAGGGGGAACACGAATGGGGGTACAGCTCATGAAACGACTTGTTGCGGCAGTTATCGGCATTGTTGCCTGCCTGTCTTTGTCTGCTTGCCAGGCAGGTGGCGGACAGGCCAGCACGATACTGATCGAAGGCCAGAAATGCCAGGTGACCAATCTCGGAGAGGAGACCAAGAACGGCGTCAGCACGGTGGCGGTTACGATCGACCCTGGAAAGGTTTCGGCGGACTGGCAA
>WRFI01000179.1 GCA_009778875.1 Propionibacteriaceae bacterium
CATCGACACCGGCCGCGGCGACGACAGCCTGGAAAAGTACATGACCGTCCTCGAAAGCGCCGTGCAACTCTTCCCCGTCGGCGCCTCCTGGTCGTACTGCAACACCGGCTATTCGATCATGGGGCGCGTCATCCAGGTGGTCACCGGCCAGGTGTGGGAGGACGCCATGCGCGAGCGCCTGTTCGCCCCGCTCGGCCTGACCCACACCGTCACCCTGCCGGAGGACGCACTGCTGTTCGACACCGCCGTCGGCCATTCCGCCGGAGCGCCCGACCCCAAGGTGATTGGTCGCTGGTGCCTCGACCGCGACAACGGCCCGGCCGGCAGCATCACCGCCAGCGTCGCCGATCTGTTGACTTTCGCCCGTCTCCACCTGTGCGACGGCGTGACAACGGACGGCACCCGGCTGCTTTCGCCCGAATCAATGGCGGCGATGCACGCCTTCTCGTCGGACGTGCCGACCGGCCAGTTGACCGGCGAGTCCTGGGGACTCGGCTTCACCCGGTTCAACTGGGGTGGCGCCCAGGTTTTCGGCCACGATGGCAACACCATTGGCCAGTCAGCCTTCCTGCGCATCTATCCGGCGGGCAGGCTGGCGGTCGGCCTCATGGTGACCGGCCCCGGCGTCCACCCCCTGTACCAGACCCTGTTCGGCGAAATCTTCGCCGAACTGTGCGGCGTCACCATCCGGCCGCCGATGCAGTTGCCGGACGAGCCGGCCGACCTGGACATCACGCCATGGGTGGGCACCTACGAGCGCGACGAGGTGCGCATCGAGATTATCGACGAGCCGGAGGGGCCGCTGTTCCGCTCAACGGAAAGGGGCGAACTGGCCGAGATCTACGGCAACCCCGTCATTGAATGCCGCATGACGCCCATCCGCGAGGGTCTCTACGGGTTGTATGAAGACGACCGGAAGATGAGCCTGCCTGTGCTGCTGTTCCAGCTGACGGGCGGTGACCGGTACGTCCACTTCAGCAGCCGATCCACCAGGAAGACCTGCGGTAGCATGTGAGACGACATTGTGGGAAGGTGGCTGGTGAAAGCATCCAGACTGTTCGCGCTGGTGATCGGGCTTATGGTCACCGGGTTGGTGGGGTGTCAGGCTGCCCCCGCCAGCACATCTGATTCTGACTACTCTGATTCTGGCACATTCCACGACATGAACGACTCGAACATGTCAACCACGCTTGATCCGTCGACAGTTGACTGCATGGGTCTGACAGCGCAGGACATTGAAAACCTGTGGTTTCCGTGGAACTACCATTACTTCATCGCCTGGACGTGGCCTGAAACTGGCTCGGGCCGGACCGATTGCACAGTCGGCGCCAACGCGATGGGGGCCTACATGAGACTCCAGTCCCCAGCGGATTCCGTCGACCTGGAGGACATGCTGAAGTCGCAGTGGGACGGGGCCTTCGACTATGCGTTTCCTGCATCATTCGGCTGGGGTGGCGCCCTGTGGATTGACCAAAGCAGCGTCACCCCGTCGAGTCCTTCGGCCGATGCGTTTGTGCAGGCGATGCTGTGCGACACGGCGGGCCGTTGCATGATGCTGCTGATGTATCCCCCCGCTTTCGCCTTTCTGCGGCCGAACGCGAATGGCGTGATGGACCCGATCGGCACGTCAGTGACCATGATAGAAACCGCCTGGCGGCGCCTTCACGCCGAACGTCCGGACCTTTTGCCGACGGCACTGCCGAAGGTCAACAGGTCACCGTATGTGCCGTTGAAGGTGCCGCCATTCCCGGGTGCGACCCCAGGCGCAGAGCCGCCGTACGTCACCGCGGCCCCCACTTCGATGCCAACATAGGACGGATTGATGACGGCTCCAGGATGGTATCCAGATCCCGGCGGCAAGCCGGATCAGGCTGACGCCGCACTCATCGCCCAGGCTACCGCCACCCTGAGCATTTCAGACTGACGCCTTACTCCAGCCCGAGGCGCGCGCTCGTCGCCTTCCATAGCGCTTCCTGCAGACCGACGTCGTCGGCCAGCGGCATCGGCGAGGCCTTCCCGTGGCTGTTGAACAAGGTGCCCGGCCGGGCGCCGTCAAGGTCAGTGTCCAAGACCAGCCTGGCCAAACCGTCGGCCAGCCCGGCCGGTTCCGGCAACACATGGCCCGCCAACCCACCGGCCAGGCGATTCATCGCGCCGGCGATAGTCGCGCTCAATCCCGTCCTCATCAGCCCCGGCGAATAGATGGCAGACTGCACAGCGGCCCCGACATGGCTCGGCACCGCCGCAGTGAACAAGTTCAAGGCCGTCTTCGACCGTTCAAACGCCACCTTCAACGAGAACGACTCTGCACAGTCCAGATCTGTCAAGTCCGGTTTGGCCTCCAACGGCCCACCCACGCTCACCAGCCGCACCGGTGAGCCCTCAGGCAGACCGTCAAGGATCAGCCTGGACAGCAGGCACGGCCCCAGATAGTTCGTCGCCAGCATCAACTCGTTGCCCTCAACGGTCACCTGACGCGTCGACGTCACCATCGCCGCATCGTTCACAATCACATCAACACCGACGTTGCGAGCCGCCAGTTCGACGACGGCCTGCCGCACCGACGCCATCAGGCTTAGGTCACACTCAACCACCTCGACCTGCGGCGAACCGGCCTTCCTCGCGTCGGCGGCCACAGCCTTCGCCTTGTCCAGGTTGCGGGCCAGTAACACCAGCCGAACGCCACGCCGAGCCAGCAGCGGTACCGTCGCCCGTCCCAAACCCGCCGTCACTCCGGTCATCGCAACCGTCAACGTCTTGTCAGCCCCTACCATGGCATCATGTCCTTCCCGCATCACTGCTGGCGGGTGAACGTGACGGTCTGCGCCTTCAGCGAGATCTTGGCGACGCTCCAGCCGAGCGGGAGCAACTCCTTCTTGAAGTTCAGGAAGGAGTGGTCGATGGGGAAACCGAGCACCGCCTCGATCTGGTCGAAACTCAGCACCAACGAGTCTGCGTCTTGCGCGCCGACATGGGTCCACAGCGGGTCATACTTGCTCACAGGTCTACTTTAGGCGGTCATGGCCTCAACACCGCGCATCGGTGTTATCACCCGAGGCCTGATCAAGGCTGGTGCCGTCGCCGGACTGGCATAGAACGGCAGCGAGTCTGACAGACGCGCAAGCTCTTGCGGGTCCACATCCACCCATACCCCATGTTCGCTGCTGGTGTGTCCGAGCATCACACTTTCGTCGGCCCGTAGGAAATGAATGTCGTCCAACATGGCTGGGTTCTCCCACACGCCAAAGCCGTCGCTGTGTGCAAGGATCACTTCGATTGCCTCGGGTTCGGCACGGAAAAGGTGACGGACAGGGTCCAACATCGTAACCATTTGGGTGCCCGGCCACGATTTTGTATGTTCAGAGCGAACCAGGAAAGGCGCCATCTCGGACAAGAACGCTTTGGCCTGATCTTGATAGCCTTCCAGATCGAATATCTGAACAAAGCCCACGTAGGTGGACAACGACGCAACGCCGCGCATCAGATCGGCATACAGGCCCGGCGCCATGTCGTCCATCAGCTCATACGTGGTCCGGCCAGAGACGTTGGGATTCTTACTCATGTGATGACCTCGGCATGATCATATCAAGCGCAGAGCGGATCGTTGCGCAAGTCCGTCAAGCACGAGATTGGACCTGATCGACTGGACCCAGTACCGGTGACCCGCGGTGCCGCGACGGTTACCCGGTCAGGGCTGGGCGGATCGTAGTTCGCGAAGGCCGGTGACGCCGGCCAGGATGGCAATAAGCAGCGCCGCAATCGAGTCGGCGGCGCCCCAGTGAAGGGTGCTGGTGAGCAGCAGCCCGAGCAGGCTCAGCGCGGCAATCGCCGTGCCGACCAGGGTGATCAGGGCGTCGGTGCGCAGCGCCCGGCTGCCAACGTCGCGCGCGATCCGCAGTTTGACTATCGCCAAGACTGGCAGCACCAGCACCGAGACGGCCGCAACGAGGATACCCGCCAGGTTCGGGGACGCACCCTGACCGGTCGCCAACCGCAGGATCGAGCCGACGGCGATACCAACGGCGACCACGAGCAGCGCCACCGATGCGACGATGTGTGCCCGGTGTTCGACTTGTTGACCGGGGCGTCCGCCGTGCAACTCGGCGTGGAACCGCCACACCAGCACGACCGACGACACCATGTCGGCCAGCACGTCAGCGCCGGTACCAGCCAGCGCGGTGCTGCCCTCATTGATGCCGATGACCACGGCGACGACGCCGGCGAGCAGGCTCCACGCCGCCGCCACGTATGAGATGTTCAGCGCCGAGCGGACATCCGCCGACCTCAGCACGCCCCACCAGCGACCGCAGTATTGTCAACCATGTCTCTGAACCTACCGAACCCCAACCCGCCGCTCAAGACGAGGCTCCCCCGCTGTGGCGCTCCGGCCTAGGCCCGTCGGCGTCCCTCATTGCCTGCATTCGCTGGCGGAATGCCTCGTGACGTTCACGGGCTTGAGCGGCATTGCCCAGCGGGATCACCGTGGGGCGTCCACCTCGGC
>WRFI01000180.1 GCA_009778875.1 Propionibacteriaceae bacterium
CGACGCCGTACTTGTCCAAAACGGCCTGGGGGGTCATCGACGCCATTTCCGTCACCCCCTTGACGGGGTACAAGACGGTGGTGGCGTCCGTCACCATCTGCAACAGGTCGCGGTCACCGGAACAGATCAACGCCCGCAGCCCGGCCGCCTCGGCCTGACGGGCCCAGGTGGCAATGACGTCGTCCGCCTCGAAGTTTTCCATCTCGACGTGGGCAATGCCGGCGGCGTGCAACACCTCGTGGATCAGCTCCGTCTGCCCGAAGAAGGGTTCCGGCGTTTCCCCGCGCGTCCCCTTGTAATCGGCGTATTGGTCCGTCCGGAAGCTCACCCGCGACAGATCGAAGGCCACCCCGATGTGGGTCGGGTTGGTGGACGTGATCAGGTTTGCCAGCATCGAGGTGAAGCCGTAAACCGCGTTGGTGTATTGGCCGGTCGAGGTCATGAAGTTCTCGGCCGGCAAGCCGTAGAAGGCGCGGAAGGCGATGGAGTGGCCGTCGATCAGCAGCGCGACGCCCTGATCAGTCACTGGCATCCTTGGCGTGCTCGAGAACGCCCTCGGCGACATCCCTCATCGACTTGCGCATATCCATGGCCTGCTTCTGGATCCACCGAAAAGCCTCCGCTTCCGTCATGCCGAAGCTGTCCTGCAGCAAGCCCTTGGCCTGGTCGACCAGCTTGCGCGACTCCAGGCGGTCGGCCAGATCGGCGGCCTCGTCCTCGACGGCGCGTAGCTCGGCGAAGCGAGCCATCGCCATCTCGATGGCCGGCACCACATCGGAGGCATCGAAGGGCTTGACGACATACGCCATCGCGCCCGCCTCGCGGGCCTGCTCGACAAGATCGCGCTGGCTGAAGGCCGTCAGCATGACGACGGGCGCAATGCGCTCGTCGGAGATTATTTCGGCCGCTTCAATGCCCGACATGACCGGCATCTTGACGTCCATCACAACCAGATCAGGTTCCAGTTCGCGCGCCATGGCGACGGCCGACTCGCCGTCACTGGCTTGACCGACAACCTCGTAACCTTCGTCGTTCAACAATTCGACCAAGTCGAGGCGAATCAGGGCCTCATCCTCAGCCACCACCACACGGGCCCGGCCAGCGGGCGCGTCCGACACATTTTGCTTACTCATTTTCCATCCTTGCAGGAGACGACATCGTACCCAATACCCCCCATCATAACGTATGGGAACCGGACCAGACTAGGACTGAGCCTGTCCTTTTGCTGTGTTGTCACGAGTACCCGGGATGGGAGTCGAACCCACACAGCCTTGCGGCCAGTCGGGTTTGAGCCGACCGCGTATGCCATTCCGCCACCCGGGCGTGCCGCCAAGCTACAGCAGCGGGTCTATTCTGCCACACCGGCGCTTGGTCAGGAAACCTTTCGGAGCAACTCGAGGGCGTGGGCGAGGTCTGGTGGCGGTGACGATTCGAAGACGACCACCTGGCCGGTGGCCGGGTGGGTGAAAGACAGCCGGACGGCATGAAGCCACTGGCGCTCCAACCCCAGGCGGGCCGCCAGCACCGGGTCGGCGCCGTAGACCAAGTCACCCACCAAGGGGTGACGCAGCGCCTGCATGTGCACGCGGATCTGGTGCGTCCGCCCGGTCTCCAGGTTCAAGGTGAGAAGAGCGGCGCCGCGCATCAACTCCGTCGTCTCATAGTGGGTCACCGACGCCCGCCCGTCATCTCGGACCGCGAAGCGCCACTGCCCGCCACCCGCGTGCCCGATTGGGGCGTCGATCGTGCCGGCCGGCGGGTCGGGGTGGCCTTGGACGACGGCCTGGTACAACTTCTCGACGGTGTGCGCCCTGAACTGCGCCTTGAGACGGCTGTAGGCCGGCAGTGTCCGAGCCACCACCATCAGCCCAGACGTGCCCACATCCAGCCGCTGGACGATGCCCTGGCGCTCAGGCTGGCCGGCGTTGGCCACGGTCACCCCGGCTGCCGCCAGGTGGGCCAGCACGTCCGGCCCGGACCACCCCAGCGACGGATGTGCCGCCACACCGGCTGGCTTGTCGACGACGACAACCGAGTCGTCCAGGTGCACGATCTTCAGGCCCGCCGCCAGCTGCGGCTCGACTCGCACCGCCGGGCGATCCGGCTCGTCGACGTCGATCATCTGCCCAGCCTTGACGCGTTGGGACGCTTTTGCGACCAGGACCCCGTCCAGACTCACCCGGCCAGCTTCTATCTGCTCCGCGACGACACTGCGCGACCAACCCGTTATCCGGGCGCCGGCAACGTCGATCCGCTCTCCATCCAGCCCGTCGGGCACCAAATTGATCATCCGGCGACCCGACGGGGTCGCATCAGCCAAATGATGATCAACACCGCCGCCGCAGTGATGCACATATCGGCGACGTTGAACACCGCAAAATACTTGATGCCCAAAAAGTCCACCACATAGCCGCGGAACGGCCCGGGCGCCCTGAACAGGCGATCGGTCAGGTTGCCGGCCACACCCGCCACCAGCAGTCCGACGACAATGTTGCCGAAGCGGCCATCAACCCGCGGCCCGACCAGCGTCACCAAGACGATCAGGGCCAGCAGGGCGAAGCAGGCGAAAACGACGGTGCTGCCGACCCCCATCGAAAAGGCCGCGCCAGGGTTGAACAGCAGCTGCACCTGAAACCAGCCACCCAGGAAATTGTGGACCTGCCCAGGCGTCAAACTCTTGATGACCAGCGTCTTGGTCCCCAGATCCACGCCGTACCCTGCCAGCGCGAAGCAGATCAGCCAGATATGGTGACTCCATCCAAGTACCGGCCGGGCACGCACGGCGGCAAGGATGGACTCTTGGGCCGGTTCCTTAGCCACTACCGCCGCTCAGCCCGCTGTTTGCATGCCACGCACATGGTGGCGCGGGGAAACGCCTGCAACCGCAGCTTGCCAATGGGCTGGCCGCAGGCTTCGCAATACCCGTAGCCACCCTCGTCGAGCAGCTTGAGGGCCAACTCGGTTTGATGCAGCATATGACGGGTGTTGGCGTTGAGGGACATTTCCTGGTCGAGTTCGAAATTCGACGCGCCAACATCGGCCGGGTCTTTGCCAGCACCGTCTGGGCCGTCATTCATGCGATCAGCCAGGTCTTCTTCGGCCGCCGCAATGGTCTTGGTCATCCTGTCGATGTCAGCAACGAGGTCAGCGCGAACTGCGGCAATCTCGGCCTTCGTCCACGGATCCTCACCCTGCAACACAGGCAGAACCACGGTCGCGGCCTTCTTCGCAGAAGTTACCATCACGCCTCCTCGGGTAATCGTTAGTTCAGATAGTCAACCATACGACCGAGTGCGCCACCAACTCAGGCGGGCACCGGTTACCGCCGTGTTCAGTGCAGCGGCGACACCGGCTCACGCATTGCCGACGGGTCAAGCAACTCAGGCCGGTAACTGGGAGCAAACTGGGTCTCGTTCAACGATTCCAACTGGCGCTGAAGGTGCTCAGCCATGCTCGAGCGATACTTGGCTTCGAAATCTCGCAACTGGCCGATCCGGTCGCTCAGGGTATCGCGCTCCTTGTCCATCTGTGCCTGGATCAAAGTGCGGCGCTGTTCCGCCTCTGCATCAATCGACGTCGCCCGCCCGCGGGCCTCAGACACCAGGCGCGCGGCCGTGGCGTTGGCGTCGGCGTGAATGGAGTCGGCGTCGGTTTGGGCCCGGCGCGAGAGATCCTCGGCCTGCACTGTGGCCGAATCGATGAGGCGCCGTGCCTCGGTCTCGGCCTCGGTGCGACGCTGGTCGATTTCCGCCTGCGCGTTGTCCATCAGCGTCTGCACCTGCTGCAGCGTCTGCTCGACCAACAGGACGACCGCCGGGGCCGCCTCGCTGCTGGTGGTGACGACGATGCGCCGGGTGTCGCCTTCGCTGGGCAGCACCGTCGGCGGCTGGGCGGCCACTTTGGCCGTCAGGTCGGTGACCTGGTTTTGCAGGTACATGACCTTGGACTGCAACGATGCATTGTCCTGGCTGGCCTGGGCCAACTGCTGATTGGCCTGGTGGAGCTGCTGGGTTATCTGGGCCACCTGGCCCGACTGGTCGGACGGGCGGGACGTCAACTGCACCCGCAGGTCCTGGTTTGCCCGGTTCAGGTCGTCGATCTGGGCGCGCAAGGCCATCAACTGATTCGGGTCCGAGCCCATCGCGACCTGTTGCTTCAGATCGGCCGACTGCGCTGCCAGTTGGCCGTTCTGGGCCACCAGCTCGTCACGCTCTCTGGCCAGGGAAGCCAACTGTGCGCGGGTGTTTTCGTCACCCCCCGCGCCGCCGGTTGCCTTCAAGCGCTGGTTCTCGTCGACGATCTCTGCGTAGCTCACCTCGAGACGGTCGATGAAGTTATCAACAGCGCTGGCACGATAGCCGTCTTCATTTGGCTGGCGCGCCATGGGGAAGCGTACGTTCCGAACCTCATCAACGGTCAGTGTCATGGTTACTCCAAACCCAGTC
>WRFI01000181.1 GCA_009778875.1 Propionibacteriaceae bacterium
GTGAAGCACCTTGGTGATCGCCGCGGTCAGCGTGGTTTTGCCGTGGTCGATGTGCCCAATGGTGCCGATGTTGCAGTGCGGCTTGGTCCGCTCGAACTTAGCCTTAGCCACGCCGGTCTCCTTCTCTGCCGCGCTGGTTGCGGGGCTGTTAGTTGCAACGTGCCGGTGGTTCCGGCAGCGCTGTTGAATGGCTTGATGCCATTCATGCTTTGGTTCGGTGTGGTTTGGTCACACCAAGGATGGCCACCTTTGGTGGTCATACCCATACGATTATTCCGTAGCGTGGCCCCGTAGTCAAACGAATACGACAAGTCATAGGTCAGAACCAACACAATTCCCCTCCTTTGAAGGAGGGGAATTGACGATGCCTTACGCAGCGACCGGGTCGCCCAGCAGCATCTTTTCCTGGCCTTTCTTGGATGCCCGGTCGAATGCCGCGGCCCGGAGCCGGTTGTAGATGACGGGGGCAACAGCCAGCAAACCGGCCACTGTGGCGATGACGACGCGCAGAGGCTGATTGGCGCTGGTCGACAGCGACATCGTGACAACCAGGGGCGCCACCAACACCGACACCAGGTTCATCACCTTGATCAGCGGGTTGATGGCCGGGCCGGCGGTGTCCTTGAACGGGTCGCCGACGGTGTCGCCGATGATCGTCGCCTGGTGGGCGTCCGAACCCTTGCCGCCGTACAGTCCGTCCTCAACCAGCTTCTTGGCGTTATCCCAGGCGCCGCCCGAGTTGGCCAGGAAGATGGCCATCAGCAGGCCCGTGGTGATAGCCCCGGCCAGGAAACCAGCCAGCGGCCCGACACCGAGCCCCAGGCCAACCGCGACGGGCGCGAAGGCCGCCAACATGCCCGGTGCGAGCAGTTCGTGCAGCGAATCGCGGGTGCAGATGTCCACGACCTCGGCATAGTCGGGCTTCGACGTTCCCGCCATGATGCCAGGATCGGACGCGAACTGACGCCGCACCACCAGAACGACCGCGCTGGCGGCCCGCGTCACCGCGTCCACCGCCAGGCCGGAGAACAGGAACACCGTCGCGGCACCCAGAATGACACCGACCAGGGTGACCGGCGAGACCATCTGGTAGTCGTGCATGGCGTCAAGGAACCCGCCCTGGCCAAGCTTAAGGTTGTCATTCAGGCTGGTCATTGCCGTCTGCGCAGCGTCGGTGTAGCTGCCGAACAGCGCTGTGGCGGCCAGCACGGCCGTCGCGATCGCGATGCCCTTGGTGATGGCCTTGGTCGTGTTGCCGACGGCGTCCAGGTCCGTCAGAACCTTGGCCCCCTCGGGGCTGACGTCGCCAGACATCTCGGCGATGCCCTGGGCGTTGTCGCTGACGGGCCCGAAGGTGTCCATGGCGACGATCACGCCGACCGTCGTCAACAGGCCACAGCCGGCCATGGCGATCAGGAACAGCGCCAGCATCGCATTGCCGCCGGACATCAAGAACAGGGCGCACAGCGCGGCGGCGATGGCGCCAGCCGTGTAGACGGCGCTTTCGAAGCCGACGCCGATACCCGCCAGGACGACGGTGGCGGCACCAGTGGTTGACGCCTTTGACACGTGGATGGTGGGGCGGCTGGTGGTGCCGGTGAAGTAGCCGGTCAGCCACAAGATGATGCCGGCCAAAACAATGCCGACCACGACTGCCCCGATGACCGGCAGCCGGGGGTCACCGGCTGGCTGCGGACTCAGGTTCGTGAAGGGCGCGAAAGTGTTCGGCAGGTAGAACCAGGTCGCGATGGCCACCAGCACGGCGGCGATCACGGCAGACAGGTAGAAGCCCCGGTAGATGGCCTTCATGCCCGACTCGGAGCCGCGGATCCGGATCGCCATGATGCCGATCGCCGCGGTGACGACGCCGATGGCCGGCACGATCAGCGGGAACACCAGGCCGGTCTCGCCGAAGGCGGCCCGTCCCAGAATCAGGGACGCCACCAGGGTGACGGCGTACGACTCGAACAGGTCGGCCGCCATGCCGGCGCAGTCGCCCACGTTGTCGCCCACGTTGTCGGCGATGGTCGCCGCGTTGCGTGGGTCGTCCTCTGGGATGCCCTGCTCGATCTTGCCGACCAGGTCAGCGCCGACGTCGGCCGCCTTGGTGAAGATGCCACCGCCGACGCGCATGAACATGGCCAGCAAGGCGGCGCCGAAGCCGAAGCCTTCGAGCACCTCGACGGCGTCCGTCTTGAAGATCAGCACGGCCACGGACGCGCCCAACAGGCCCAGCCCCACCGTCGTCATGCCGACGACGCCGCCAGTGCGGAACGCGATGTGGGCGCCCCGGCTGCGGCCACCCTCGGCGGACGCGGCAGCGGCCACGCGGACGTTCGCCCGCACCGCCAGCCACATGCCCAAATAGCCTATGGAAGCTGAAAAGGTCGCCCCCAGAAGGAAGGCGACCGAACGTCCTGCCCTGACAGATCCGCTGCCAGGAAGGGCCAGCAAGAGCAGCAGTACGACGACTACAAAGGGTGCCAGTGTACGCAACTGGCGGTTCAGATAGGCCGTGGCGCCCTGCTGGACAGCCTTGGCGATTTCGCGCATGTTCTTGGTGCCTTCGTCGGCTTTCAGCACTTGACTGCGAAGTACAAGGGCAAACGCCAGGGCACATACCGCCACGCAGGCGACAATTGACGGGATGATCACCATAGGGCCACCGCCGTATGGGAAATCGCGGTCACGGACGTGAGGGTGTGAAACTGACTAAATGAGTGTTTCATAAACGACTGACCTCTTCCACTATGAATGGGTTTTTCGAGCCCTAAAGCTCGCACCCAGGTTTGGCTCAGTCAGCCAGTTTAGCAGACGAGACGAGGCTGGCCGCCCCGTCTCATCTTCTAAAACTCCTCGACGCGCTGGGCGTCTACTCGCCGCGGACCTTGGCGATCACGTCGTCGGCGATCGACTGCGGAACCTCGCCGTAGCTGTGGAACTCCATCGTGTAGGAGGCCTGGCCGGATGTCTTCGAGCGCAGGTCGCCGACGTAGCCGAACATCTCGGCCAGGGGCACGAGAGCGCGGACAACACGGTTGCCGTGCAGCTCGTCCATCGCCACAACGTGGCCGCGGCGCGAGTTCAGGTCGCCGATGACGGTGCCCAGGAACTCCTCGGGCGTGGTCACCTCAACGCTCATCATCGGCTCCAGCAGGCCGGGGTTGGCCTTGCGGGCGGCCTCCTTGAAGGCCATCGTGCCGGCGATCTTGAAGGCCAGCTCGGACGAGTCGACCTCGTGGTAGGCGCCGTCCTCCAGCGTCACCTTGAAGTCCTCGACGGGGTAGCCGGCCAGCACGCCGAACTCCTTGGCCTCGCGGATGCCCTGGTCGACTGCGGGGATGTATTCCTTCGGGATGCGCCCGCCGGTGACGGCGTTGACGAACTCGTAGCCCGAGCCGAGCTCCCCCGGCTCGATGGTGATGATGACTTTGGCGTACTGCCCCGAGCCACCCGACTGCTTCTTGTGGATGTACTCGACGTGCTCGACCTTCTTGCGCAGCTTCTCGCGGTACGCCACCTGCGGCTTGCCGATGTTGGCGCCGACGTGGAACTCGCGCTTCATGCGGTCGATCAGGATGTCCAGGTGCAGCTCGCCCATGCCGGCGATGATCGTCTGCCCGGTGTCCGGGTCGGTGTGCACCTGGAAGGTGGGGTCCTCCTCCGCCAGCCGCTGGATCGCCATGGACAGCTTCTCCTGGTCGGCCTTCGACTTCGGCTCAATGGCCTGCTCGATGACGGGCGCCGGGAAATCCATCGACTCCAGCTGCACCGGGTGGGCCGGGTCGCACAGCGTGTCACCGGTGCCCGTCTCCTTCAGGCCCATGACGGCGCAGATCATGCCGGCGGGCATCTCGTCCACCTCTTGACGCTTGTTGGCGTGCATCTGGTAGATCTTGCCGATGCGCTCCTTCTTGCCCGTCGTCGAGTTGAGCACCTGGGTGCCCGTCTGCAAGGTGCCCGAATACACGCGCACAAAAGTCAGCTTGCCCAGGTGCGGATCGGCGGCAATCTTGAAGGCCAGCGCGCTGAGCGGCTCCTTCCTGTTGGGGTGACGCTCGATGACGACCGACTCGTCGCCCGGCTTGAAACCGTCGATGGCCGGCACGTCCTCCGGGCTGGGCAGGTAGTCGACGACGGCGTCCAGCAACGGCTGCACACCCTTGTTCTTGAAGGACGACCCGCACACCACGGCGGTGAACTTGTTGCCGATGACGCCGCGGCGGACGGCCGCCTTGATCATGTCTTCGGTCAGCTCTTCGCCTTCGAGATAGGCCTCCATCAGCTCGTCGTCATGCTCGGCGATGGTCTCGATCATCTCGGCCCGGGTGGCCTCGGCATGGATGCGCATGTCCGCGGGGATCTCTTCGATCTCGTAGCGGGCGCCCAGTTCCGTCTCGCCGCGCCAGGTCAGCGCGCGCATGCCGATCAGGTCGA
>WRFI01000182.1 GCA_009778875.1 Propionibacteriaceae bacterium
CAGCGCGGGATAGGCCTGGGGATGGCCGGCGATGCCGCGCCACAAGCTGGGGTAGGCAGAAGCGATGGACTGCAGCGTGGCGCCCGATGTGGTCGGATCGGCGATGGCGGCAGTGGCTTGAGCCAAATCAAGATCGGCTGACATTGGTTCTCCTCATTGAAAGGTGCGCCGTCAGCGAGCACCGAAAGTCATGATATCACCCGGCCGGTGCGACGGCAGGTCACGCAATGGGCCTCGTTATCTCGGTCGCCCAATTCCCCTCCTCAGGAGGGGTGGCAGTCGCAAAGCGACTGACGGGGTGGTTTGTCGCGTTCCTGCACATCCCCAGAGGACCACCCCGGCGCTTCGCGCCACCCCTCCTAAGGAGGGGAATTATCGGTTAGATCTGCTCTGTGGTGAAGGTTGGGACGCCGTAGGTGGGGGCGATCTGGGAGTTCCAAGTGGCGCAGAACGTGTCCTTGGTGGCGCCGGCCATCAGGTTTGTGTCAGTGACGTTTTGCGGAGGCTGCACGCTGCACGACGTCTGCTGCATCTGGCCCCAAGCGGCGTAGGCCTCGTCCGCGTCATAAGACGCCTGCAAAGCCGCCCGCAATTGCGCCACCAACTGGTCGCCGTTGGGGATGTGGTCGACGGGCGCGGAATCCAATGCCGTCATCAAGTCGGCCCGGTTTTGTGCCACCACCTGAATCTGCGTCACCGCGTCAGGCAGGTTCTGGCAGGTCTGCACGTCATGGCTGGGCGAGGCGAGGCTGGCCCTGGTGGTGGCCGACGAGTTCAGTATGTTCACCAGGTATTGCACTTGGGCCTGGGCGGTGGCGTCGGGGGCGGGGACGCCATACGAGCCCGTCCCCTGGCCGGCGCCGCCGGCACCCGAGCCGGAGAAATAGTTGTTGTCGACGCTGTGTTGCACGCCATCGATCGACACCATAGCGGGCGCGCTGTAAGCACACACCTGCCCCGACGGGCCGTCCGCGCAGTAGCCGTTTCCGACCGCCGTGACAGGCGATCCCTGCCCCTGGTTCGTGCCGTCGGAGTATGCCAGCGATGTCGGGGCATCGGCCGATGTGCCGCAAACCAGAAGCCAGCCGCCGTCCCAGGTGGACAGCGATATCGGCCAGGTGCCGGACGGGCATCCGGTAACACCGGACGGGGTGTCCTGGAAGGTGGCGGTACCCGAGGAAACCATCCACGACTCGGACGCAATATAGGTGGTCGCGCCGCCCTTTGTGACGGTGACGAACGCACCACCCAGCCAGGCGTGCAGCAAAGTGCCATTGCTGAAGGTGATGGTGTAGCCGTCAGCATCCCATTGCAGCTTGGCGGCCTTCCAGCCCTGCGACGAGACGACGGAATACTTGGAGCCGCCGCTGCAAACCAGCACCGAGCCGTCGGCGTACTTGGTCCAGGAGACGGGCGTCATGCCGGCGGGACAAGCAGGCACATCCGCAGGCGGCTGCTTCCAGCTTTCACTCACAGGGACGTACCGGGTGACGGTCGCACTGCTGCCGGTTCCGCTGGAAACACCCAGCATGCCGGTGTCCGGTGACACGAAAGCCTGCCCAGGCATTTCCCCGACAGTTTGCCCGGTGGCCAGGTCGAGCAGCGTCACCGACTCACCCTCCTGCGTCACTGGCGAGACTACTACCAGATTGCCGACGATGGCCACAGCCAAGGTGGTGTATCCGCAACTGTACCCGTCAGCGTAGTAATTCACTGGCACGGTGGCAGACCATAAGGTTTGCCCGGTTGTGTAATCGACAGCCACGATTTGCCCAGCACTTCCAGCCACCACCAAAATGCTGCCGCTGGCCGCACCGGTGAGAAACTGGCCACCGATGCCAGCGAGAACCTGCTGCAGTGGCAATGTCGCCGACCACGCAGTCCCACCGAGGCCCAGTGTGCTATCGGCATAGTCCCCGCAGGGGCTAAGATCACCTGACGGAACATAGTAGACGGGCTGGGTGGGAAACTGTCCACTCATGTACTCGATGGCGTCGCCCGAATTTACGATCGTGATGCTCCCCCCACCCGGCAGTTTCATCGGACGAGCCGGTACCGTTGGCGCGGCCACGAACGTCCCGTCAGCCAAGGGATAGATGACATCGCACTGACCTGGCGCGAACAATGGCTCTCCGTTGCGAATATCGATTGCCGACCCGGCCGCCCCGCCGCTGAACCAAAGCACGTTTCCGATGATGCCGCTCATGTCCAACTGTGCGGGGGCTGGTTCGGACCCGCTGTCGCAGGTCTGGTTGTATGTCCTTGCCAAGTCGACCTTTAGCGAGGGCAGCGACAGCCGGGCAAATTCTCGGTAGAAGGAGTAGGGGTCGTCTACCCGGACCTTGCCAGCCACCACCAGCGAATCGGCCGAGACCCAAAGGCTGTCCCAGTTACCCGAATGCCCTGACGGAAGTGTGACAATCTCCGCCAGGCTGGCACACGACTGTTGACCTGTTTGAGCGTCGATCAAACATGCTGTCTGGGCGTTGTTCGACTGCGACGGGTCCGGCTCGAGACAAGCCACCTTGCCATTCACCAGTCCGTCGGCACACTCGGCCGAATGGCCATAATCGAAATCGTGGTGCCACATCACCTGGCCGGTAGTGGGGTCAACACCTTCAATTCCTGAAAGTCCCTCCATCACCCAGACCTGTGACGACTGCATCAAGACCCCGCGAGCGAAGTCGGTCGCTCCGGCCAATTCCTGCGACCACGACGGCGTCACCCCGCGCGTCCAGTCCTCGGTGTAGGCCGGGGCGATGCCCGTCACTTTCAGGCCACCCAGGATGCCCAGCTTGTCGCGCGCCGCGAACAGGCCGGCGGCCGCGACCACTACCACCAACACGATGGCCACCACCAGCGCTGTGTGGCTCTTCTTGGGTCGCGGCGGCGGTTGTACCTGGCCGGGCCAAGGCATCGCGGCCGGTGCCGTCGGCTGGCTCGCACTGGGCTGGGGCACCAGGGGCGTGCCGTCATTGGCACAAAAGGCGGCGTTTTGGTAAAGGGCCCCGCAGCGCGGGCAAATCATCATGGCAGGATCCTCTCCCTTGAGTCCCAGGGACATCGATGGTCGCGCTGAGTGATAGGAAGCATGCTACTCGTCTTGGGCCCCAATTCCCCTCCTTAGGAGGGGTGGCAGCCGCGAAGCGGCTGACGGGGTGGTTGGTCACCTTTCTGCACACGCCAAGAGGACCACCCCGGCGCTTCGCGCCACCCCTCCTAAGGAGGGGAATTTACTCTTCTCGGCCTTGCGCCTCGGCTATCAGGTACATGGCGACCATTGGCGGCGTAGCCTATGTCAATGGTGTTTTGACAACCGTGACAGCCGTTCCGCTGGCATGCACCAGGACCATGCCGCCCAAAGAATAGTCGAGTTCGGTTGCGACGATGGCATTCGCGCCACGGCGGAAAGCGGCTTCGCGCAGGCGGTCCATCACAATGTCGCTCGCTTCGCGCAGTCTGTCGCCGCACAGGGCACACTTAGAATCGAACATGACACTCAGTCGAGCCAGGCGCACAGGGCATGGGGCTGTCATGGTTGTGCCAGTCGATGGTCCGGCGGGCTGCAGGCGCTGTCCCTGGCGCACAACAGTGGGGAATTCTCCCCATGGCGGCAAGTTTGCCTGGTGGCCTAGCATCGCTTTGTATGGGGCAAGACGGGCACCACCGCGTTTGACCTGCGGACCAAGACGATAGAAAGGTAACCCCAAACAATGACCGGCATCTCAATTTCTCTAGGAAAATGGCTCGGTTTGGTAAGCAGCGCATTGATGGCCACGGCCCTGTTGGCCGGATGCTCCGCGGCCTCGACACCACCGGCCACCACCAATCCGGCACCCGTGACCACAACTCAGCCACAGCCCGCCAATCCGGCACCGCCGCCAGCAACCTCGACGACAACCTCGACGACGCAACCGCCCACGACGGCTGGCATCAAGGCCCCACCAGCCAAGTTCAGCATCGTCGGCGCCTGGAAGGTGGTGGGCGACCAGGGGTGGGGTCAAGCCCAGCCCGGTGCCATCGTCATATTCACCAACGCCAACCAGTGCACGCTTTACAGCCCTCAAGACACCTACATGTATTCCAACGGGACGCTCAGCGGCACCGGCTTGCTCGGGGGTAACTACACCTTCAAAGTCGACTACACGGACGACAACAATATTGCCCTGGTGGACAGCTCAATCCGCATTTCACTCAGCCGTTGATTGGCCGGCCGGGGTGGTCCCCAATTCCCCTCCTTAGGGCACGTTCCTGCACACGCTTGGAGGACCACCCCGGCGCTTCGCGCCACCCCTCCTAAGGAGGGGAATTTACTCTTCCTCTGCCTTGCGTAGCGCTCTGCGACGATCGTTGCGGCGGCATAGCAACTCGGCTATCAGGTACATGGCGACCATCGGCGTCATCATCGCGAGCATCGTCA
>WRFI01000183.1 GCA_009778875.1 Propionibacteriaceae bacterium
CTCCAGCTCGGTGGGGTGGTTGTGGGTCTCGTTCTTGAACAGCAGCAGCCAGGGCGCCGGGGTGCCGTCGTCGTCGACGGTGACGGGCACGGTGCAGGCGTTGATCTCCTCGGACTCGTCGACGCGGACGACCCCGCCGGCCAGCTCGATGGCCCGCTTGCCCGCCGTCGCCACCTCCATGAGGGTGGGAACGCCGCTGCGCTTGCGCGTCGCCAGGAATTGCTGCCACTCGGCGGCCACCTCCGGATCGTCGATGACGACGTCGTCGAGCGCGGTGGAAAAGGTGGTGTGACGGCAGTGGTCCGACCAGTACGCGTCCAAAACGGCCAGCTCCGTGGCCGTCGGGTCGCGCCCGTCCAGGGTAGCCTGCACGACGGCCAGGTCGTCGGCCGTCATGGCCAACCCCAGCGTGGCGGCCAGGTCGGCCAGTCGCTGGCCGGCCATCGACGCGAACCCGTCGATGGTCGCGACGGGTGCCGGTTCGGTGACGTCGGGCCGCAGGGACGTGACTGGCTCCAGGGCGGCCAGGCGGCTGTCGACGGGGTTCAACACGTAGCCAATGGCCGATTGCAGGTGGGCGTCCGTCAGGTTGCCAGCCAGCAGGTAGACGGTGGCGGCCGCCACGATCGGACGCTCGGCCTGCGTGATCAGTTGGACGCACTCGGCCGCCGACGCCGCCCGCTGGTCGAACTGGCCGGGCAAAGGCTCGATGGCAAACACCCGTGCGTCGATCGGCACCGGCAGGTCGGTGTAGGCGTCATCCAGCGGCGGCTCGAAGAACACCAGCGGCGCCACCCTCGCGAGCGTCGCCTCGTCCAGCCCGTCGATGTCATATCGGTTGACGATGCGCACGCCCTCCACCGGCAGGCCGAGCTGCTCCCGCAAGTCGGCCAGCAGCCCCCGCGCGGCGATGGCGTGCTCGGGCTTCTTTTCGACGTAGACACGCTGGACCGTCACAGCACCGCCCGCCCTATGTCGCTGCGGCGATAGGCGCCGTCGAAGTGGATGAGGTCGGTGCCCTGGTAGGCGCGGTCGATGGCCTCCGCCAGGCTGGGGGCGGTGGCCGTCACGCCGAGCACGCGCCCGCCCGAGGTGACGAGTTGGCCGTCCTTGGCGGCGACGCCGGCGAAGTCAACATCGGCGATCTTTGCGGCCGCCTCCCAACCGGTGACGGGGTAGCCCGTCTCGTAATGGCCGGGGTAGCCGCCGCTGGCCAAGACGACGCAGGCGGCGGCGCCGTCGCGGAAGCTCAGCGGGGTTGACGCCAGGGTGTGGTTGGTGGTGGCCTGCAGGGCCGTCAGCAGGTCGCAGTCCAGCAGGGCCAGGACGGCCTGGGTCTCGGGGTCGCCAAACCGGCAGTTGAACTCGACGACCTTCGGCCCGTCCGGGGTCAGCATCAGCCCGGCGTAAAGGCAACCGGTGAAGGGGCAGCCCTCGTCGCGCAGGGCCGCCAGAGTGGGAACGATGATCTCGGCCTCGACGCGGGCGATCAGTTCCGGCGTCATCAGCGGGTGCGGTGCGATGGAACCCATGCCGCCGGTGTTGGGGCCCTGGTCGCCGTCGAGCGCCCGCTTGTGGTCCATCGCGGCGGGCAGCAGCTTGTAGTTTGTGCCGTCGGTCAGCAGCAGACAGGACGCCTCGACCCCCGTCATGAACTCCTCGATGACGACGCGGGCACCCGCCACGCCGAAGCGTCCGTCGACCATCGCTTCGCGGACGGCGGCGACAGCGTCGTCCCTTGTCATCGCCACGGTGACGCCCTTGCCGAGGGCCAGCCCGTCGGCTTTGACGACCACCGGAATCGGGCAGGTCATAACGGCCGCCAGGGCGGCGTCGGCGTCGTCGTACACGGCGTAGGCGGCGGTCGGTATGCCGTGGCGACGCATCAGATCCTTGGCGAAAGCCTTGCTGCCCTCGATGCGGGCGGCCGCCTTGGACGGCCCGAAGGCAGGCACACCGATGGCAGCCAACTCGTCCACCACACCCAGGCAAAGCGGGTCGTCCGGGGTGACGATGGCGAAACCGACATCGTGGGTTTTGGCGAACTCGATAATGCCGGGCACGTCAGTCGCCGAGATGGCCACGCAGGTGGCGTCCAGCGCGATGCCGCCATTGCCGGGCAGCGCCCAGATCGTCTCGACTGTTGGGTTCTTGCGCAGCTGGCGGATGATGGCGTGCTCGCGCCCGCCGCCGCCGATGACGATTACGTTCATGATGTCTTCTAGGCTACCTGACACCGCTTCATTCCCCTCCTCAGGAGGGGTGGCGGAGCCGCCGGGGTGGTCTTCTGGGGGTGTGCGGGAAGGCGACCGACCACCCCGTCAGGCCCTTCGGGTCTGCCACAGCGCCGACACCGGCATGGCGACGAGACGGTCTCCGAACCTGCTGGTGACGCCTCCTGTGTACAGCACCACCCCTGCCAGGAAGTCGTCGCCCAAGCGCTGCGCCAGATGGCTCAGCCCCCGGAAATCATCGCCTCTCACAGTGGATGACGCCTTGACCTCAATGCCGATGGTGCGGCCGAGTGCGTCCTGTAACAGGATGTCGACTTCTTGCCCGTCTTTGGTGCGGTAGTGGAAAAGTTGAACGGCGGTTTGCGACCAGGTGGCCTGTCGGGCTAGTTCCATGGCGACGAAGCTCTCCAGCATCGGGCCAATCGGCGCGTCCTGGCGAAGGAGTGAGCGCGAATCATGGCCCGCCAGTCGTACGGCAACCCCCGAATCGACGAATTGCAGCTTCGGCGTTTTGGTGGTTCGCCCGGTGGTGCCGCGCGACCACGCCGGGGTGATCTTGGTCAAAAACACCTCTGCCATGACGGCCAAATATCGCGAGACGGTGGTCTTGGACAAACCCGTTGCCATGGCTAGGTTTGCAGGCACCAACAAGCCGCTGGTCTGGCCCGCCAACAAGTTGAGGATCTGGCGAAACTCCATGCCTCGTTGGATCTCGGCCACCTGGGTGACATCGCGGTTGACAAGATCAGCCACGTAATTGCTCAAGAAAGACGCCCGTCGGCGCTCCGTTCGCCCGATAGCTTCCGGGAATCCGCCGCGTGCGATACGCTCGGCGTAATCGGCTCTGCCCAGATCCGATGTGGCGGTCAGTTCGCGCGGATACTGAAAGGCCACGTCAATGAACCCATCGGGCGTCCCGTCGATTTCTCCCTGCGAGAAGGGCCACAGCTCTATGGTCTCGACCCGTCCCGGCAAAGTGTCTGGCACTGACCGCAAACCCATGACGTGGGCTGAACCCGTGATCAGGAAGGAACCGGGGCGCGGATGTTCATCGACGATCTGCTTGATGGTCAGCAGGATTTCAGGATAGCGCTGCACCTCGTCGATGATCACCAAGCGGTCACTGGTCACCAGGCTGACAGGGTCGAAGTGCGCTTGGGCAAGCGTTTGCGGATTGTCGAAACTCAGCCATTGGCCGTCGTGGCGGGCGGCGACTCGCCGGGCAAGCGTGCTCTTCCCGCACTGCCGCGCGCCGTTGACAAGCACTACTCGCGTGTCAGCCAATGCCTGCTCGACCAGAGCTTCTGCATGACGGGGTATGTACTGGCGAAAGCTGTTGTCAACCATGATTTCAGGATATCATGTCGCGCCAGTGGCTGGACAATCGACGCACTGTTGCGTGGACAATTGACGCACTGTTGCGTGGACGATGGACGCAACTAGTGGTGGAACAGGCGAAGGCCTGCGAAGCACAACACCATGTTGTACTTGTCGGCGGCCGCGATGACCACGTCGTCCCTGGTCGAACCGCCCGGCTCGGCGACGTAGCTGACGCCGCTGCGGTGGGCGCGCTCGATGTTGTCGCTGAAGGGGAAGAAGGCGTCGCTGCCGAGGGCCACTCCCGTCAGCGTCGCCAGCCACTCGGCGCGCTCGTCGGGCGTCAGCAGCTTCGGTGTGCTGGTGAAGGCGGACTCGTCAATCTCGCCGCCCAGGAACACGTCGACGGCGTTGTTGCGGTCGGCCCGCTTGAGGGTCGGGACGAACGGCAGCTCCAGGACACGGGGATTCTGACGCAGCCACCAGCGGTCGGCCTTGTCACCGGCCAGTCGCGTGCAGTGGATGCGCGATTGCTGCCCGGCGCCGATGCCGATGGCCTGGCCGTCCTTGACGTAACAAACCGAGTTTGACTGGGTGTATTTCAGGATGACCAAAGAGATCAGCAGGTCGTCGGCCGCCTGGGCCGGCAGGTCGGTGCGCTGCGAGACGATGTTGCCAAGCAGTGACGGGTCGATTTTGGCGTCGTTGCGGTGCTGCTCGAAGGTGATGCCGAAGATGTCGCGACGCTCAATCGGGTCCGGCTGATAATCGGGGTCGATCTGGACGACGCAGTACGAGCCGCCGCGCTTCGACTTGAGGATTTCCAGGGCGGCTGGCTCGTAGCCCGGCGCGATGACGCC
>WRFI01000184.1 GCA_009778875.1 Propionibacteriaceae bacterium
GACGGGTCGTCGGGGTAGTACTCGTCCAGGGTGATGGCCAGCCGTGCGAAATCCCCGACCTCGCCCACGTCCTGGCCGTGACGGACGGCGGCCGCCAGCACCTCAGTCAAGATGGCCCGACGGGTGTCGTCCAGCGTCAGGCAGTCGAGGAACACCTCGGCCAGCGCGGCAGCACCATGGCGGTAGCGCAGCGGCCCAAACGTGGGGCGCATGATGTCGTCGTCCACCCCCAACGCATCGAACAGATCGAGGGTGTCTGACGGGTCCCGGAAACCGCTGAGGGCCTCGAACGGCGCCAGCGCGACCAGCAGCTCGGGTTTTGGCCAATCGTCCTTGAAGCTGCGGGTCGGGTCGTCAAGTGCCAGGCCGCGGGCCTCTTCGTCCGCGAAGCCGCGCTGGGCGTCGGGACGGGACGGGTGGGCCTGCAAGCTGAGCGGTTGGCTGGCCGCCAGAAGCTTCAAAAGGTATGGCAGATGCGCCCCGAAGGCTTCCGTCTCTGGCCCGCTGAGCGCCCCGTCGTGCGTCGCCAGCCAGTTGTCGAGGGGGACGTCGTCATCGACGAGCGCACAGCCCGCCTCGTGTGTGCCAAGCCAATATTCGGCCCACGGTTGGCCGTCCCCCGGCTGATGAAGCAGTTTTGGGATAGCTGTGGCTGAACCCCAGTCGTAGTGCTTGACAGTACCTGTCAGCGACTGCATCGGCGCTCCTTGTAAGGTGTGATCTTTTACTCCACACAACCATACTGCTGTGCCCTAGCGCAAGCTAAGCTAAGCTCGGGTCTGTGAGCGACGCCAACAATGAAATGGACGGGTGCGAGCTCACCCTGCGCGAACGGGCGCTGCTCGATTTCGAGGCGAGCTGGTGGCGGTCACGAAGCCCGAAGGCCGACCAGATCCGTACGCAATTTGCCTTGTCGGCGCCACGTTATTACCAGATCGTCAATGCCCTGATCGACCGTCCGGAGGCGCTGGCGTACAACCCGGTGCTGGTGCAGCGCCTGCGCCGTCTGCGCGAGCAGCGCCGTTTTGCCCGCTCGGGCGCCAGGGTGGCACCACTTCGCTGACGCCGGCTGTGGCGACTTATCCACAGGCCCCACACAACTGCGAGCGTCATCCACAGGCGCCAGGACACCTGCCGATTTGGCTGCCGCCACTGCCATAGTGGCACAAAGGCTGGAGTTCACCAGCCCGGGGCTGGAGTTCACCAGCCCAGAAAGGCAGAAATGGAAGCACAAATATCTTTACAAGGCAACGTCGGCGGGGCAGTGGAGTTCACGTCCGGCCCAGACTGGACCCTGGCCCGGTTCAGAATGGCCTGCACACCCAGCTGGCGAAAAGGCGGCGAGTGGGTCAGCGGTGACACGCTCTGGGTGACGGTGCGAGCGTCCGGCCAGACGGCGGTGAACGTGCGCGACTCGGTGCGCAAGGGCGATCCGTTGATCGTTGTCGGGCGCTTGCGCAACCACATCTGGAAGGACGTGGAAGGCAAGATGCACGAGGCCGAGCAGATCGAGGCCTTATCGCTGGGCCACGATCTGGCCCGCGGCGTGTCGACCTTCATCCGGCCAGCACGAGTGTCGTCGCGCTATGAGGACGGCCCTCTGGTTCCGGACGGCCTGGCTGATCCGCCAGACGAGGCGCCAGAAGACCCTGCGGACCTAGCCGAAGACGGTCAAGACGACGACGATGCCGACCCGGAAACCGAGGAAACGACACCGGTCTGAGTCCCGCATCAGCCTTCGTCAACCTGGCATAATTAAAAAATGGTGTCGAAGCGGCGCCAGGACCCAGGAAAGGGATCGGGTTGGCCGAGTTCATTTACACGATGCGCAACGTCCGCAAGACGGTTGGCGAAAAGCTCATTCTTGACGATGTGACGCTGGCTTTCCTGCCCGGCGCCAAGATTGGCGTCGTCGGCCCGAATGGGGCCGGCAAGTCGACGCTTCTCAAGGTGATGGCGGGCCTGGAAACCATCAACAACGGCGAGGCGCAACTGGCCAAGGGCGCAACGGTCGGCATCCTGCAACAGGAACCGCCGTTGACGCCCGGCAAGACGGTGCTGGAAAACGTTGAGGAGGCGGTCGCCGACGTCAAAGCGATGCTGGCCAGGTTCAACGACATCAGTGAGCAGCTCGCCGACCCGGACGCCGACTACGATTCGCTGCTGGCCGAGATGGGCGAACTGCAGGCCGAGCTTGACGCCCGCGCCGCCTGGGACATCGACTCCCAGCTTGAGCAGGCGATGGACGCGCTTCAGTGCCCCCCGCCCGACCAGAGCGTCGACATTCTGAGCGGTGGCGAACGTCGTCGCGTCGCCTTGTGCAAGCTGCTGCTGCAGCAGCCCGACCTGCTGCTGCTCGACGAGCCGACCAACCACCTGGACGCCGAATCCGTCAACTGGCTGGAAGGCCACCTCAAGGCCTACCCGGGCGCGGTGCTCTGCGTCACCCACGACCGGTACTTCCTCGACAACGTCGTGGGCTGGATCTGCGAAGTCGACCGGGGCCGTCTGTACCCCTACGAGGGCAACTACTCGACGTACCTGGAAACCAAGCGGGCCCGTTTGCAGATCGAGGGCCAGAAGGACGCCAAGCGCGCCAAGATTCTGGAGCGCGAGCTCGACTGGGTGCGCAGCTCGCCGAAGGCCCGCCAGGCCAAAAGCAAGGCCAGGCTGGCCCGCTACGAGGAGCTGGCGGCCGAGGCGGAGCGCGCCCGCAAGCTGGACACCGCCGAGATCAACATCCCGCCTGGCCCGCGGCTGGGCAACGTCGTCTTGGACGTCGACAAGCTGGTCAAAGGGTTCGACGACCGGCTGCTGTTCGACAAGCTGAGCTTCGACCTGCCGAAGGCCGGCATCATCGGCGTCATCGGCCCGAACGGTGTGGGCAAATCGACACTGTTCAAGATGATCGTCGGCGACGAAACCCCGGATGCGGGTGCCGTCAAACTGGGCGAGACGGTCAAGCTCTCCTACGTCGACCAGGGCCGCGCCGGGCTCGACCCCGTCAAGACGGTGTGGCAGGTGGTCAGCGACGGCCTCGACTTCATCAAGGTGGCCAACTTCGAGGTGCCCAGCCGGGCCTATGTGGCGTCCTTCGGCTTCAAGGGCCCCGATCAGCAGAAACCGGCCGGCGTGCTGAGCGGCGGCGAACGCAACCGCCTCAACCTGGCGTTGACGCTGAAGCAGGGCGGCAACCTGCTGCTTCTGGACGAACCGACCAACGACCTGGACGTCGAAACCCTGCAATCCCTGGAGGACGCCCTGCTGGACTTCCCCGGCTGCGCGGTGATCGTCAGCCACGACCGCTGGTTCCTCGACCGCATCGCCACGCACATCCTGGCCTGGGAGGGTGACGACGACGGCGAGCCGCACTGGTTCTGGTTCGAGGGCAACTACGCCGACTACGAAGCCAACAAGGTCGCCCGGCTGGGGGAGGAAGCCGCCCGTCCGCACGCCAGCAAATACCGTCGACTGACGAGGGGATAGGTGGTGCCATGGCACCTGAGCTGCTGACCCCGATTGATCTGCGCGGCGTGCGCATCCCGAACCGCGCCTGGGTGTCGCCGATGGCGCAATACTCGTCGCGCTTTCACGAAGGCCTGCCGACGGATTGGCATCTGGTGCATTACGGTGCCTTCGCCCAGGGTGGTTTCGGCCTGATCATGACGGAGGCGCTGGCGGTGTGCCCGGTGGGGCGCACGACACCCTACGACCTCGGTCTTTGGACGGACCAGCAGGCCGAACAGTGGCGCCGGATCACCGATTTCGTCCACGCGCAGCGCCTGCCAACCCCTGACGGTTCGAGCATCTCGGTCAAGATCGCCGCGCAGCTCGGGCACGCCGGGCGCCGCGCGTCGTCCCGCCGGACCTTTCCCGGCGAGACCCCCGGCCCCCTGGACCCGGCCGACGGCGGCTGGCAGGCCATGGGGCCAAGCCCGCTGCCGTACCCCGGTTTTCCCGTGCCGACGGAGATGGGCTGGATCGACATCAAGCAGGCCATCGACGACTTTTCCGCCGCCGCCCGCCGGGCGTTGAGCGCCGGGTTTGACGTGCTGGAAATCAACGCGGCCGAAGGCGGCCTTCTGCACGAGTTCTATTCACCGCTGTCGAACCAGCGGCAAGACGAATACGGCGACACCTACAGCAACCGTGTCCGGATGCTGCGCGAAGTCGTCGCCGCAGTCCGACGGGTTTGGCCGGGGCCGCTGTTCGTCCGGATCGCTGCGACGGACTGGCTGGCCGGCGGCTGGGACGGCAACGATTCCGTGGCGCT
The DNA here is from genome assembly GCA_009778875.1 of Propionibacteriaceae bacterium. GTDB lineage: Bacteria > Actinomycetota > Actinomycetes > Propionibacteriales > Propionibacteriaceae > WRGV01. Next base: position 4,274 of record WRFI01000184.1, read on the forward strand.
GGCGGTGCTTTTGAACTCCGACCAGGTTGATTTGGCCGACATCTCCACCGGCGGGAACGCCGTCACCGAAATCCCGATACAGCCGGGCTATCAGGCGCCCTTCGCCGAGCGGATCCGGCGTTTCGC
>WRFI01000185.1 GCA_009778875.1 Propionibacteriaceae bacterium
ATTCCCCTCCTTAGGAGGGGTGGCAGTCGCGAAGCGACTGACGGGGTGGTCGGTCACCTTCCCGCACGCGCTCAAGAAAACCACCCCGGCGGCTCCGCCGCCACCCCTCCTAAGGAGGGGAATTAGGTCGGGTGGTCCATTCCCCTCCTTAGGAGGGGTGGCAGTCGCGAAGCGACTGACGGGGTGGTCTGCCCTTCGCCGCACTTACACGGTGCGTAGTATTTGGGCGGGGTCGCGGCGGGCGGCGTAGATGGCGGGGATGGTGGAGGCGATGGCTCCGGCGGCTAGGCCGGCGGCTAGGCCTAGTATGACGGTTTGGGTGCCGATGCAGACCGTCCATTGGTTGTGGTGGGCGACGGCCCACACTAGCACCGTTCCCACCACAGCGCCGAGCGCCCCGCCGGCCAATCCGATAGCGGTTCCTTCGTAGGTGAAGATTCGCCAGATGCTGGCGCGTGAGGCGCCCATGGCGCGGCGTAGCGCGATCTCGGGGGCCCGGTGTTGGACGGATAGGAACATGGTGGTGCCGGCGGTTAGGGCGGACAGGATGAGGATGACGGCGGCCAGTATGGCTAGCAGGTTGGTCAGGTCGGTGTTGATGCCGGCTTGCAGATTGGCTAGTTGCGAGGTGGTCGAGACGTGTATGGAGCCGGGGTTTTGGGGAGCGAGCGCCAGCGGCAGGGCTTTGGCGAGTGGCTCGGCGTAGCCTTTTCCGGTTCGTACGAGCAGGTAGCTTTCAACGATGTTGGTCAGGTAGGGGTCCACGGCGGGCGAGAAGAACACAGTGTCGTCGACGAGTGTATCCCCGGTGGGTTTAAGGATGGCGATGACATCGACGGGGTGGCTGCCGATCCATATCTGCACACCCGGGCCGACTTGGGCGACGTTGAGGTCTTGGGCGGCGGTTGGGCCGAGGACGGCGGTGGCGCCGCTCCACGGGTTGGTCAGCAGGGACGGGTCGCCTTGGGCTGTTTGGTAGCCGTAGCTGGCGATGTAGGCGGCCTGGACGATGTAAATGCTGCCACCGAAGCTGGTTTGGGTGGCGCCGGGCAGGCGTGACATGGGGTTTGATTGGCCGCTGTAGCTGCGCACGGGTGTGGCCAGGGTGACGCCGTCCAGTTTGGCCGCCCGGGCGGCGGCACCGTCAGGGCGGGTCGCGTCGGTGATGAACGGGTCGTTTGGGTCGTTGACGGTCACCTGGATTTGGTTGGACGCGGCGTCGGTCAGCCGGGTGACGATCTGCCCGGTGGCCGATTGGGTCAAGCCGATCGCGCCGACCAGGGCCGCGATACCGAGCAGGTAGGCCAACAGGACAAGCCCTGAGCGTAGGGGACGGCCCAGCGGGGCCAGCACGGCGGCAGCGAGTTCTTGAGACCAGCGCACCGTTTTGACCCCGCCCGGGCGGGCCTTTGGCTCGGAAGGAGCATCGGGTTGGGTGACGACAGGTTGGGCGGCGGCGGGTTTTGGGGCGAGCCCGAGTTTGGCCAGCATCGCATCCAGTTCGGGTGACAGTCCCATCGACGATGACGGCCGCGACGGGGTTCGACCTTTTGGTGGGGCAAGCCCGTTTTCGGTGACGCCGTCTGTGAGCTCGATGCGCCGGTCGGCGGCCTGGGCGACTAGCGGGTCGTGTGTCACCACCACGACGGCAGTACCGTTGTCGGCGATACGGCGCAGCAATTCCACCAGGTTTTGGCTGGACACGGTGTCCAGGGCGCCGGTGGGTTCGTCGGCCAACACCACATCGGGTTGCCCGACCATCGCCCGCGCCACCGCGACGCGCTGCTTCTCACCCCCGGACAGTTCCCCGGCCCGCTTGGTTTGGAAACCGTCCAACCCCACCCGGGTCAAAGCCTCACCCACCAGGCGGTCCCCCACGTCGGTGGGCACGCCCCGCACTTGCAGTGGCAGGGCGACGTTTTCCGCCACAGTCTGGTCGGCCATCAGGTAGGAGTTTTGGAACACAAACCCGATGCGCTGCCCGCGCAGGTCATCGTGGGCGGTCTCGTCCAGGCCGGCCACGTCCACCCCGTCGAAAAGATACTGCCCACCGGTCGGATGGTCCAACAGGCCCAGCAGGCTCAACAAAGTGGTTTTGCCGCTGCCCGACGTCCCCACGATCGCGGTGAAGGTGCCCGGGAAGATGCGCAGGCTGGCGTCGCGTAACGCCATACCGCCGCCGGGTATGGCCTTGCTCAGCCCAGCGACATCGATCAACGCCGTGTCAGGCCCGTTCACCAGACACCACGATCTGCGCCCCCACCGGCAACTGCGGATCATCAGCCAATATCGCATACCCGTTCGCCTGGCCGACCACCGTCACATTGACCCGGGAATCGCGGGAATTCTCATCCGAGGCGGCTTTGAACACGTAGCTGCCCTGGTTATCGGTGCGGATCGCCAGCAGCGGCACGGCCGGGCCCGTGCCCGGCTGGGTGGCCTCAGTCACAATCACCGGCTGATTGGCCGCCCCGACCGCGTCCACCCCGTCCGGCAACGCCACCGTCACATCATAACCAGGTGAAATGCCGTTAGGCCCAGAGTTGAAATCCGACAAACTCAACACCGTCGACCCCGCCGGGGTCGCCGACCCGACCTGCACGTCAACCGGCGCGCCGACCTGGAAACTCGCCACCGCCAACATGTCCGCCCGCGCCGAAACCACCGCCGCCCGGGTCGTCAACTCGACCAGCGGATGATCGGTATCCAACACCTGCCCAACCGGCGCCGCCAGGGCCACCGGCAAGCCACCGGCCGGAATCCAGGCCGTGTCAGCCAACGGCAACCCCACATTCTTCGGCGGATCAGGTGTCACACCCGTCCACGGATCGGGCTGCTGCGGTATCACAGACGCCAACAACGGGGCAGGGTAGCCGGCCGCCTTAAAAAGCTTCGCCAACGCACTCGACGTCGCCCCGTCCATCCTCCCAGACGGGCCATACTTCAACAACCCCGCATCGATCAATGACTGCTGAACCGCGCTCACATCCGTGCCCGTCATATCAGGCGCCAAATCACGAAACAACGGCACCGAAGCCAGCACCGCGAACACCGGACGGTTCGACACCTCACCAATTACATCCCACGGGCTGACAGTATCCCCGATTTCATGCACCTTCCCTGACACCACATCCGGGCCACCCGACCCGTTCGCCGCATTCGGCAACACCGGTGCCGTAGCCGGCACACTCACCGTACCCGACATGGTGGCGATCGCCCGAACCGGCTGCAAGGACACCGCCGCCGTCACCCTCACCGGCTGCTGCGCCACACCAATCACAGACATATCCGCACGCGGAAAAACCAAAGCCAACGCCAAAGCGCCGATCACTGCCCCCACAACCAGCGCCCCAACCAAACCCGACAAAACACGCCGATTCAACCGTGACAGAGTAACCCTGTGTTTGCCCACCGACTGAGTTTCAGCACCGTCGTCCGCCACACCGTCGTCCGCCACAGAGCTTTTCTGCGTGTCGTCCGAATCATCGGAATCAGGGTGCACAGCGAACCTGCCTTTCCATGGGACCGCGACGGCATCTTCAGACCCACGCCTAGAAGAAGCCAATGCTACAGTAACCATTCAACATGATGCCGTGAGAAATTCCCCCGCCAAGGAGTCACCCAGGGCGCTTCACACGACGCCAATGTCTGTGAGGATTTGCGTGGCCTTGGCTACACGGTCATCCAGCACTTGCTTGATGGCAACCAGTTCGGCTTGATGCTCGGAAATAGTGACCATCTGGTAGGTCGCTACCATGTCGATCACCTGTTGTGTGTATCCCATGTCGTCAGAGCAACTCGCCTCCGCCAACTCGGCCTGCAGACGCTGCTCGGAAGTCCAGTTGTCGTCGTAAGCCAAGTTTCCAGCGCTGCCGCCTTCAGATGCGTAGATGGAATAGCCGTGGCTTTGCGTACACTGATTACGTTGTTGGCTGAGCGTGGCGTAAAGCGGATCAGCCTCGGTACGCGCCACGCCCTCACCCCAATACTGGGACAACGCGGACACCGAGTCTTGTGTCGGCGACACCCGCCCAAAAGCGGGCGCGATCGAAAACATCCCCACCACATCCGTGTTGTCATTTACGCAAGCCCTTGCCTGGGCTTCGTCGTACTGGTCCGGGCCAAGTGGCACAGGCAGGGGTCTGGGGCCGGTTTGTCCACCGCCGTTCTTCGCGATGAACGGCGCATCCCAGTTGCCAAACATCCAGCCCTCCGTAATGGGTGTCTCAGCCAGCCACTGTCGTACGTTCTGGATTTCGGCATCATCGAGTTGGTCGTGTCCGTTCATGCAGCGCAGGAACAGCACCGTGTGGGCCGCGTCAACCAGTTGGACATCGCGCAGACTCATCCCGTAACGGTCGATGGGCAAAGTAAACG
>WRFI01000186.1 GCA_009778875.1 Propionibacteriaceae bacterium
CATCCCAATGTTCAACACGCCCTGCACGCGCTGACTGGTCTGGTCCACGGCCAGCGCGGCCCAAAACCCGTCAACCCCCATCATCCGCGCGTCGTCAACAGCACCATCCCTCCGCAAATGAGATGCTTCGAACTTCGAAGGTCGCATCCGGATGCCTATTTCTGGCCGACACTCGCTTTCTGACCATCAGTATGAGGGCGCTGGCAACCATTGTGGCGTTCATTGCAGAACGACTCGTTCCAATTGGGTGCTCCCGTTCCCGCCGACCGGTCGTGTCAGTTCGACTATCCGGTATGTCAAATAGAGGGCAAACGCAACAAGCAGGTACTCGTAGGCGATTGGTGAAAGGACTCTGCCTCCCATGTACATTTCGATCAGGATGAAACTCAGTCCAACCAACACGACAGCTGACTGCGGTGATCGTCGCATAACGAAACCCACCATCGCAAAGACGGTCGCAAGACCCCAGTAGCCCTCATGTTGTGAAGGCAGAAACAGAAAACAGATGATCGGCGAAACAATGAGAAAGTCCAGAGCCGCGTCGCAGCGGCGCGTTTCGTCCGTTGCGCGAACCAGTAGTGCTGTTAAAATAGTGACTGCAAGGATTACGACCAGGAGGCCGAATGACGTGCCTGCGTGCAGTTCGGCTGTCGGCGTTACGCCGGTCGGAATTGTTGGCATCCATTGCCATTTGGGGTCGAACAGAATCTGCCATATGCCGTAATTAAGGCCGCCCTGGCCGTCGCCTGCCGCGCGCAGAACCATCGGCCCCACAGTCGCGTCAACAAGTGTCTGCCCCGCAAGAATACCCGGCAGTCCGGCGACCAGGATGCCGGGAACCAGGCACAACGGAGACAAACGCTTCAGTAGGGGCGTCGCGGCGAACCGGAGAATGTACAAAAAAATCAAGAATGGCGCAATGTAAATGGCCATCAGTTTTAACGAAACTGCGATGCCGAGCAGAAACCATGCCAGAAGAGGTTTTCGCCGTAGTATGGCCAACAACACAAACAAGTCCACGCCGAGGTAAAGGCTGTCGGGCAGATTGGTTTTGAGTGTGTCCAAAAAGAAGGCCGGCAAGAACGGAATCATCGAAGCGGCGACCACCGGCTTCCATGAGCCAACCCTTGGTTCAAGTGTCTTTACTACGAAGAAGGCCGCAACAGCGGCAGCGATCGTGCCAGCAATAGCTAAACTCTTTAGACAGTACTCAAGCGGTAAGTGTGCGTATAAGCCGCTCTTGGTGAATAGCCACATGACGAAATACCAGATTGACGTATAATTGGCACCCGTGTCGGGGCCAATTGTTGCGATACCTCGGAAGCCATGTTGGTCAATGTACGCCCACCAACCTACCTGAGACTGGGCGATGTCTCCATTTGTGGGGAATATGTTGCGCAGCGCAAGCATCATTGCGACCCAGAGAACAGACACTAACACGGCAAAGGCGAACTGATGGACGCCGCTGCTCGACCTTTTTCTTGTAGCGCTGCGCTGCCCGAGGAACCGCAAGCGCCCGTCGCGCCGCGCGGGCTGGGCGTTGTCAGTCATCGTCATTTCCGTCCTTAGTCGCTTCCCAAGTATAAAAATCATATCGAACCTACATTTACTGTACAAGCGGCAGATTGATGAGGCGTTCAGAATTGTCGAGTTGCTTCCCGCCGAACAGTTGGACGTCACCTACATGTGCTACGGCAGCAATCGCCGGTGTTCCGGCCGCTGGCAAACGACGCCTCCTGCTTGTGTGACCGCTTGTCGTGCACGAAGCACAACAGATCGCAGTCGTCGAAAACGTCCCGGCACATAACCAGAAGGCCCGCCAGGTCGCGGCCCCTGTTGGGCTTCAGCCGCACCTCCCAGACTGCAGAAAGGTCAGCGACCTTGGCTTCGATCAGTTTGACCAACGCGTCGTTCGGCGCGACAACAACGCAGTGACTGCCCGTGAGCCCGGAAGGTCAAACTGCGGTTGCCGAAGGAAGAAGCTGAAGGCCATACCGCAGGACGTCGGCATCGGGTTTGCGAAGAAGAAAGGCATGCCTAGCAGGACTGCGAGCCAATACACGGCAAAGTCGACGAGCGTGCCGACGACGCCCACCAGAGAAAAATGGGTGCCGATGGCAGGCCTTTGTCCGTGGCCAAGTGTAATAGGCGGTTACCCGGCCGTGATTCCATGATGTCGCCTTCACGCGCCGAGATGGACGTCATCGGTAGCAGCCGTTACGCCCTGGGTTGCCTCGCCGATGGTGAAGCGTGGGCGGTGTTTCACTTCGTCGAACACTTTGGCAACGTACTCACCTATGACACCCAGGGCAAAAACCTGTATGCCGCCCATAAAGAATATTGCCAGCGTGGTGCTGGTCCAGCCTTGAATGGTAGAGCCCAACAGATAGGCCACCAGAACCCAAATGATCGCGGCAAGGCTCACCACAGAAACAACCATGCCAAGCACAGTTATGAAGCGAAGAGGTTTTGACGAGAAGCTGGTCACCCCATTGATGGCCAAGGCGAGCATCTTGCTCAGAGGGTACTTGCTTTCGCCGGCCAAGCGCTCATTGCGGACGTACTCCACGCTGGACGTGCGCAACCCCACCAGTGGTACGATGCCACGGAGGAAAAGGTTCGATTCCTGGTATTGCTCCAGGATGTCCAGCGCCTTTTTCGACATGAGACGGTAGTCGGCGTGGTTGTAGATGGTTTTCACGCCCATGGCGCCAAGCAGCCGGTAAAAAGTCTGAGCCGTCATCCGCTTAATGACTGTGTCCCTTTTCCGGCTCGAGCGCACACCGTAGACGACATCGGACCCCGCCACATAGTCATCCAGGAACCTGTCCATCGCGTCGATGTCGTCCTGTCCGTCGGCATCGGCCGAGATCGTGACGTCGAATGTCAACCGCGCGGACATCAACCCGGCAAGCAGTGCATTCTGGTGGCCGAAATTCCGGGTCAGTCGCAGGCCGCCGGAATGGTCGGTCTGAGCCAGCGCAGCGATCAACTCCCAGGTGCGGTCAGATGAGCCGTCGTCGACAAAAAGGATCTGACTGGTTGGGCTGACCTTCCCGGAGGCAATCAGTGCGTTCAACTTTTGGAGGAACAAGTCGCTGGAAAGTGGCAGTACCTGTTCTTCGTTGAAACACGGCACTACTATGGCTAGCCGAGGGGGCGAGGCAACGGCCGCGCAAGGCATCGAAGGCTGCTCATCCACCCCAACAGTGTAGCATCCGGGCTCAACGGGCTAAGGTCGCTTTGAGTGGCCCACGCGGCTCAGCGATGTAGGCTTGCGGGCGTGGAAGATCAGCTGATTTCACCCAACCGGTCGGTGAGTCGACCACCCAAACCGCCACCGCCAGCGCAACGGGTTTCGACCCGAGCCAAGCGGCGACTGAGCGTACCCGTTTCACGCCTCGTAGTCTAGCCCACGCGGGCCGCCCCACCCGCCGACCACGTTCCCTGATGACCGTGGGGCGCAGCTCGGCTTTGGTAAAGTGACCTTATCTACTTGAGGACGGTGAACATGCGGCGCCTGCTGGGGTTGGCCAAACGTCTACTGCCCGCCGATTCCGCAATCGGGCGTTTTGTTCGCCGCCTCGTGCCGTCAGCGCTGATCTCGCCGGCCCGCCGGGGGTACAGACGCTACGTCAAGAACGTCGAACCTGGCCTTTGGAGCCCGCGCGTCGCCCAAGACCGCGTGGATCCGCTGTTTTCCGTCGTCATCCCGATGTTCAACACGCCAGAGCGCTACCTTGCGCCCCTGGTCGACTCGTTGATCAACCAGTCGTACCCCCATTTTGAGGCCATTTTGGCCGACGCCTCGACCGATCCGGGGCGGGCCGCCGCCATCAAGCTGCACGCGGGCCTGGATGCCCGCCTGAGCTACATTCGCCTGAACGAAAACAGGGGCATTTCGGCCAACACCAACGAGGGGCTGTCACACGCCACCGCGCCGTTTGTCGCATTCGTCGACCACGACGACGCCCTGGCGCTGGGCGCCCTGAACGAGGTGGCCGCCCGCCTGGCGGAGGACCCCGACATCGACGTCTTCTACTCCGACGAAGACCTTCTGACGGAAGACGGCGTGCGCCGCAAGGGCCCTTCGTTCAAGCCCGATTGGCAACCCCACCTGCTGCTCAACTGTAACTACACGAACCATCTGTCGGTGGTGCGGCGCACGCTGGTCGACGAAATCGGGGGGCTGCGCCCTGACTTCGACGGTGCCCAGGACTACGACATGCTTCTGCGGCTGCATTCACTGGGGCGAACGCTGCGGGTCGTCCACATCCCGCTGGTGCTGTATCACTGGCGCGAGGCAGCCGCGTCCACCGCCAAGAAGCTCGGCTACAAGGCCTACGCGGTTGAC
>WRFI01000187.1 GCA_009778875.1 Propionibacteriaceae bacterium
ACCATTGAAACAGTCTTCAGCGGGCGAGCCTCAGACGGGGGCACCCCCGGACTCACGAAACCCGCCGCCGGTGGGCAGGCCCCAGGCATCGTCTCCCGGAACGCGCCCCGCGACGGAACAACTCCCCCCAAGAGCTCACCCTTACAGGCTGCAATCGCCTCAGTCACTCGAGCAAGCTCGGTGACCTTCGGCTCAATTGCCTGTGTATAACTCCGATTTGCTTGGTTGGCATGGGCCATACTCGATATACCGACGACGACGAGGGGTCTCGACGGGGGAAGGAAACATCATGGAACGCGTGACGATGTGGCTGATCAAGCTTCGGCTGCTGGCGGTTGAACCGGTTGGGCGCGACGAGCGGGGGTTGTCGCAGTCGACGGAGAACGCCATCTTGTTGGCTGGTGCGGTGACGGTGGCGGGCATTGTGATCACCGTGATCACGGCCTACGTCAAGAACCATTTGCCGAGTTGACGACAATGAAGGGCAGTGCCGTGGCAAGAGCGGACGAGCGGGGATTGTCGGAGTCAGTGCAGTGGGCCGTCCTCGGGGCGGCGATCATTGGCTGCCTGCTGGCGCTGATCGACGCCTCGCTGTGGCTGCACGGGCGCAGCGTGGCGGTGGCTGCCGCCATTGACGGGGCGTCTGCGGCGTCACACTGGCAGGCGTCTACCAGCGACGGCGAGGCGGCGGCCCGCGCGACGGCGGCCAGCGGCGGCCTGACGAGCGTCTCGGTGACCGTCGTGGCTCAGGCGAACCGAATCGACGTCACGATCGACGCCAAGGTGCCCAGCTTCATCGGTTGGGTCACCCCGGATGTGCATGCCCACGCCACCAGGCCTAAGGAGCAGTGATGAAGCGTCGTGACCAACGAGGTGCGGTCAGCGTCGAGGTGGCGCTGCTCGTGCCCGTCTTTGTGCTGGTGGCAGCCGGGGCGACAGCCGGCTGGCGCCTGTGGTGGGCCGGCGGCCAGGTGCAGGCGGCGGCCGAGGCGGCCGCCCGCGCCGCATCCGTGGCCAGCAATTCGCAAGCGGCCAGCCAAGTGGTGGCGACCGTCGTCACCGCGGACCTCGAGACGGCCGGGGTGCACTGCCAGGACGTCTCGATCAGCCAGGACGTGGCCGCTGTGAACCTGCCGCCGGGGGTGCCCGGCACAGTGCGGGTCCAGGTGTCGTGCGCGGTCGGGTTGAGTGATTTGCTGCTGCCGATGCCGGGGTCCATCACGGTGCGCAGCAGTGCCGACGAGGCAATCGATATTTATGGTAGGAGATGACGATGACAAGGGAAAATAGTGGTTTTGCGAGGTTTGTCGGACGGGTGGCTTCGGCTATTGCACTGCTGGCGGTCGTCGCTGGCGGGCTGTGGGTGTTGCTGCATTGGGGACGGCTGGACGGCTGGACGTCGGTCAACTGGCGGGACGTCTGGGCCCAGCCCGACGATGGAAGACTGCTGTTGGGGGTCCTGACGGCTGTCGGCTGGCTGGCCTGGGTGTTGGTGGTCGGCACCGTCTTGTGTGAGGCTGTGGCAGCCCTGAGCCGGGGACGCTTGCGTCCGCGGATGCCGGGGTCGGGCTGGCTGCGTCCCGCTATCGCCGGGCTTGTCATAACCATCTTGGGATTGTCGTCGGCCTCGGCGCTGATGGGTCACCAGCCGCTGGGTTCGGCGGTCGGCGATGACGCACCGACCTGGCAGGCGAGCGGGCCGGTGGACGCGCCAGTGAAACAGGCCACGACGGAATTGACGTCGACGATGCAAACAACCGTCCCGTATGTTGTGCAGGCCGGTGATGACTTGTGGAGCCTGGCCGAGCAGTTTGCGGGCGGCGGCGAGAATTGGCGGGCAATCGCCCAGGCCAACGACACGGTGGTGCTCGACCCGGGAGTGGAGTTGACGCCCGGCACCATGCTGATGGTGCCGCAGGTCAGCGGCGTCTCGCCGCAGGCGGGCGCGTCGGCGGTGACCTTGGTTCGGGCGACGATGCCCCAGAAGACGGACGGAGACGAGGGGGTCGAGACCGTCGCCGTCCAGCAGGGGGACACCCTGTGGGGTCTCTCCGAGGCCAATCTGGGGGACGGGTTGCGCTGGCCAGAGATATATGACGCGAACCAGGCCGTCATTGCCAACCCGGACCTCATTTACCCTGGCCAAACGCTTGTAATGCCGTCCGGCTTGCAGGAATCCGTCCCAAATGGGGACGACGCGGGCGACAATACGCCGGCGGAGACGGGGCCAGCTGAGGTGACCAATGAGACGACTGGTGAGGTGCCCGGTGAGACGTCTGCCGGGGCTGACCAGGGCTCCATGTTCGGCTACGCGGCGCAATTGGGTGCTGGTGCTGGCCAAGTCACTGCCTCAACCGTGTCAGTGCCAAAGGTGAGCACCGCAGGCGAAGTGCAGATCACTGACGGGGAGCCTAGTCCCAATTCGCTGATCGCGTCGCTGCTTGGATCAATCGGCGTTGGGCTGGCGGCAGCCCTGGTTGTCGGCATTGGCGCAAATCGGCTTATCCAGTTGCGGGAGCGGCCGGTCGGCCGGTCACTGCCTCGCATGACGCCCAGCATGCAGGAGTTTGAAACGGCGCTCGACAGGCGGGCTCGCGATCTGTTGGGTCGTGCGGAAGATGACGACGATGACGCCGAGTGGGTGCGCCCGGTGGTGTCAAAAAAGGAAGAAGTGCCGGTTGGCGAACCGATGCTCAGCCTGGTTTCTGATGAGGACGACCCTGGCGTGGTTGACGCAACGGTCTGCCTTGGCAGTGGGGCAACGGGCGATGAGGTGTCGTTGAACCTGGTGGATGCGGGCCTGGTGCAAGTCTTGGGCGGCGAACCGCAGGCGCTCGGTCTGATGGCCGCGATGGCCGGGCAGGTGTTTGACGGACCCGTCGAAGGACGTCCGGAGATAATGCTTGCCGCGTCGAAGCTGGACTGGTTGGCAGCCTTGCTGGATTGCCCGTTAATGCCGGCCGAGGTTGCTGCATCCCTTGTCAACCAAAGGTTGGCGGCCACCGGTGTGGCGACAGAGCAGCTTGTTGTGTTCACGGATGGGTACATGCCAAAAGTCGGGAAAGGCAGCGGAATCACGGTGGTTTCGTCCTGGTACCGCGATCGGCGCCCAGATGCCGACGTCGCGGTGGAGGTTGACGACACCGACAAGGCGAAACTGTGGGTGGCAGGTCATCTCGGGCCGGTATTCCAGGCGCAGTTGGTGGCGGCTCCCGCCCGGCGAATGTTGGCCGAGTTGGCTGACAATGTCACCAGTCTGAAATTCCCCAAGGCCCCCTGGTGGGCGGAAAGTGATGCTTCAGGTGTTGTTGACTCCGTCTCCCGGGCGGGCGCCGATGCCAGCCAGCTGGGTGGCAGGCCAAACCTTGTTGCCTTGGACGGCGAAGACGACGCGTTCGCTCACCCCGTCCTGCGGTTGTTTGGGCCGGTGACCCTGACGGGTGCACGCGGGGTGGCGCCCAGCCAGGCCACCAAGCAATGCCTGGAGTATTGCGGCTGGCTGTTGAAAAACCCGGGTCAGACATCAACCACCATGGCCAGAGCGCTGTTCGTGGCCGAGGCGACCCGGCGGTCGAACCTGTCGAGGTTGCGGCTGTGGCTGGGTTGCGACGACGCGGGCGAACCATATCTGCCAGACGCCTATTCGGGCCGAATAGTGTTGCACAAGGGTGTCACGTGCGACTGGGATCGCATGAACGTCCTTGTCGGCGGAGTCAACCGGGCAAGTGAGCATTCGCTGATTGACGCACTGCGGCTGGTACGGGGTGCACCGTTGGCCGATGCCGCGCCCGGTCAGTGGCGCTGGGCCGAGGAATGGCGCTGCGACATGGTTTCGCTGGCCCGCGACATTGCCGCCGTGCTGTGTGATCGGGCGTTGGCGAGGGACGACGTCGAGCTGGCTCGCTGGGCTGTCCATCGCGGCTTGCTGGCGGCGCCAGCAGACGTCATGCTGCTGACGGCGCAGGTGCGCGTCGAGATGCAGGCTGGCACTCAGGCAGAAGTGGAGCGTCTCGCGGCAGCCCTGACGCATCGCGCCAGTCGCGCCGGCTTTGACCTGCCAGACGCCACAGCATCTCTGCTGCAAGAAGCCCTGGAAGGTGGACGCCGAACTCGTCTGGCCGCCTGAAGTCAGGGGCGCCGGAGCCACGGAAGATTCCCCTCTGGGGAGGGGTGGCGGCGGAGCCGACGGGGTGGTTGACGCGGCGGGCTCCAGCCGGCCCGAGCGCACAGACGCCGTACTCGACGCGTAATCAAGTGGCCACCAGGCTTGGGCAGGCGTCTGCGCCGTCGCCA
>WRFI01000188.1 GCA_009778875.1 Propionibacteriaceae bacterium
CGGGGAGGTTTTGCGGGGTTATCTCCTCCAGGAGCGTGCCGGGGTGGTCGGTCACCTTCCTGCACACGCTTGGAGGACCACCCCGTCGGCTCCGCCGACACCCCTCCCCAGAGGGGAATTTTCCTTGACTGAGGCGCTGCACCTGCTTGGAAGACCACCCCGTCGGCTCCGCCGACACCCCTCCCCAGAGGGGAATTTTCCGTAGCTCCGGCGCTGCACCCCTCGCGGAACCACCCCGTCAGTCGCTTCGCGACTGCCACCCCTCCGCAGAGGGGAATTTTCTGTGACTGTGGCGCTGCACCCCTCCCGGGACCACCCCGTCGGCTCCGCCGCCACCCCTCCCCAGAGGGGAATTTAAGACCACCCCGCCAGTCGCTTCGCGACTGCCACCCCTCCGCAGAGGGGAATTTTCAGTGGCTTCGCCGACCACCCGGTTTTCAGCCTTAGCTGAGGCCCGTCGCCGTCACCTCACAGATGCTGGTTTGCTGGATGCCGTTGCCACCTTCCGCTTCCGGCAGTTTCGTCAGGTAGATCAGCACGAACCTGGTCGTCGTGCCGTCGGGTAGAGTCAGAGTTTCTGGCTGGGTGCTGACCGTTGTATCGAGGACGCTCGTCCAGTCCGTCACCGACGTCATCGGCGCGGTGTCGGTTTGGGCGGCGTCCCCTGACGGCACCATAATCGACAGGTTGACGGGCACGGCGCCCATCGTCAGCGTCAGGGACGACACCGTCGTCGCGGAGCCAAAATCGAGCACCACCCCGACGCCGGGTTTACTGGTGGGGATGTAGTCCTGGGGGTAGGCGCGGGTCGTCCAGCAACTGGCGGGGTCACCGTCGGTGGCCAACGCCACCTGATCGGGATTCTCGTGACCGTCACCCTTGTCGGCTGTCGGGTTGAAGTCCGAGACGGCGGCGACGGGCGCCGGCGTGGGCTGGGGCGGAGCGAGGATGCCGCCGCTGCTGCACCCCCTGATGACGAGCACCAGCACAATGATCACCGCGACGACCGGTGCGATCCACCAGCCGCGCGGCAATTTCCACTTACCCGTTGCGCGATACAGCTTGGGCGCCTTCGGCAATCTGGCAACCGCTGGGCTGCCCTGAGCGCTCGGCGGGGGCGGGGGCGTCAAAGGACGGGACAACCCCGTCAACGGTGCCACCGGTGGGGCAACCGGCGCCGGCGGTGCCGGATACACCATGTTCGTGGGCTCTTCCTGGTAGGCCGGGGCGACCGGGGCGGCGGGCGCGAGGCCCTCTCGGCCCACCCGCTCGGTGACCGAGTTGCCGACTCGTTGCGCCTTGGCCACACGGGCGGCCAGATCGTCCTGCGGTATCAGCCCCTGCCGGGCCAGGCCGGCCAGCACGCGATCGAGCGCCAGGGTGATGGCGGCGGCGCTTCGCAGCGGGGTGCCGCCGGAGCCCGGATCGACGATCTGCATGCACACACCGTCCAGCGCCGGTGTGACGTCCCGCTGCGCGGACGGCCGCATCAGCACACCCTGCCAATACCGGGCCTCCGGCAGCGGGACTTTGCGTCCCCCACCCGGCCAGGTGCCCGTCAGGCCGGCGTACAGCAGGTAGCCGATGGCCGCGACGTCCGCCCTTTCGCCGCCGGCCAGATCGTCGGCGCCGCCGGCCAGCAGCGCGTCGATGATGAACCCCTTGATGCGCACCAACCCAGACGCGGTGATGATGATTTCGGTCGGGTCGAGCGCCCCGTGGCTGAACCCGGCGTCATGCATCGGTGCCAGCGCGGCCGCCACCTCGCGCGCCACCCAGGCGGCGTCGGCGTCGGGCAGCGGCCCAAAACTCAGCAGATCGGCCAGGGCGACACCGCCCAGGTTTTCGGTGACGATGAAGCTGACCGGCTCGGACGGCCCGTCGGGCATCTCGTCCAACACCCGCAGGAACCGGGGGTCGATCGCTTGGGCGGCCCGGCGTGACGCGCCGATCAGCGCGTCCGTGCGGGGGTGGTTCGGCGGAATGACGTACACCGTCACCGGCCGCGACAGCGTTTCGTCCTCCCCCGCCCAGATCGACACCTCGTCGACGGACCTGGTGCGGTGATCGAGACGGTAGCGCCCGCCCAACATCTGCCCGGCGGTCATTTCGCCGTCCGGCAACATCGGCTCACTGGACATTCGGTTCGCCCCCTTCCGCATCGGGCGTTGCTGACTCAATCCTGCTCTTCGTGCGTTGACGGCGCACCTGCCGCACGCGCAAACTGGTAAAGATGACGAACAACACCCCGGCGCCGATGATGATCACCCAGCCCATCCGGCCGGCTGACGTCGTCACCACCTGGACGCGCTGTGGGTCACCGATGGCGCTGCCGCTGACTGTGACGAGCGTGACGCTCACCTGCACCGACCCGTTGGCCTCCGCCACCGGATTGACCACGACGGTGGCCGAGCTGTTGGCTGCCACGGTCACGACGTCCGTCTCGGGGACGTTCAAACGGGCCGGATTCTCGGACGCGAAACGCACCCGCACGTAGACGGGCACGCCCATGTCGTTGGTGATGGTGATGGGCACGCGGTTGTCGCGGGACGACAGCATCCACTGGGCCGCCACGTGCAAGGTGACCGAACCGCTGGCGTTCGCGCTCAGATCGCTGGTGGACTGTTGCAGCCATGCCAGCGCCGACGCCCAATCGCCACCCCAGGCGGACGCCACCGCACCCGGCAACACCCGGTTGCCGAGATCGCCGGCCTGCTGCGGCTGGTTGCCGAGGTCGGCCAGATTGGCCAAGTCCTGCAGCGTCTGCCCAACCGCCCACACCAGATCAGGGGACGGCGACGAGGCTGGCATGTCGGTTCGCCAATCAAACGCGGCCGGCTGCGACCCGTCCATCAGTTCGGCCAGCCAAGTGAGGGTACCGCCGGTGCTCGACCAGCCATGAGCCGCCGTAATGTCATCCGAGCTGGTGACCATTGTCACCACCGGGGTGCCCTCGGCTGACGCGATAGTGATCAAGGCCGTGCGGTTGAGCGTTGCCTGAAGGGTGGCCGCACCGCCGAAATCGGGCAGGGGGCCCGTCAGATTGTCAATGGTGGACGCCTGCGTCAGCGCCACCCAGGGCACACCCGCGTCGTCGACTTGCACTGTGGCCGTTGGCTGGAAAGCGTCACTGATCACGAGGGCGGGCTTGACACCGTCAACCAGTGACCGCACCTGATCGGTGACGGCGCCGTCAGCCACCACCGCCAAGGGCAACCCGGCCGACGGTCCAACCGTCGGAGCTTGCGCCGCGGCCGCCAGGATCGCACCCGACTGCGGCAGCGCGGCCAATGCCACGATGTCCGGGTCGGCGCTGGGCAGGCGGTAGGCGTGGCCCCCGGCGGCGATGGTGGCGATGCTTGTCAAAGCGGCTTTGGCGGCATCTTGGCCCTTGCCGGTGGCAGTGGTCCCGTCCGCGTCGACGACGACCTTGTAGCCGTCCGCCATCTGGGTCAGGGCATCCACCAGGGCGGGATCGATCAGCGTCGTCACCCCCGGCTGGCCCGCCACCGCGATCATCTTGCCGAGGTCACCGGCCAGGTCGTCGGCCAGGTGATCGTCGGCGAACACCGCCGTCGTGGGCGGCTTGGCGTCGGGGTCACCCGGGGTGACGAGGGACGGGCGCGACGTCAGCGGCACCACCAACGCGGTGATTGCCGGGCCGTCAACCACCGGCACGGTCAGCGCCAAACGGGCCCGGGCCAGCACCTTTCCCCGCGAATCGAGCACCTGGACGCCCACCAGATAGGCGGCGCCGGACGTCGTCAGCTTGGGCTGCCCTTGCACAGTGAAGCCCGCCTGTGTGCCGGGCGTCAAGACGCCGCCCGCCCCCAGCGCGGCGCTCGCCTGAGGGCCGGTGACGGCTTGGCCAATCGGATCCCCCGTCAGCGCCGCCTCGAAATCCGCCACCGATGTGATGGCCGTCGCCGACTGCCACAGCACCACCCGGGCGCCATTGATGTCGGCACCGGTGTTGTTCGTCACTGTGCCGCCGATGCTCAAGGTGGAATCGGGGGTCCAAACGTTGGGTGCCATGGAGGTGAGGCTGATGGCCACGCCCGGGTCATCTGCCCGCGCCTGCACCGGCGCGGCCAAGCCCAAAGCCACCACGACGGCGGCCGCCAAAGCGGCCCCGACACGAGCCTGCGACCGGCGGTACACCACAACTTAATGTTAGTGGCACGACCCTACCGACAGGTGGCGCGAAGCGCCGGGGCAATTCCCCGGCTCCGCCGGTTGACATGGCGGGCGGAACGCCGGTTCGAGCTGGCGACGGCGCAGACGCC
>WRFI01000189.1 GCA_009778875.1 Propionibacteriaceae bacterium
CCTGGCTGCTGCTGGTGACGGTTTGGCCACCTGGGGTGGACGCGGTGGACTGGGCGGTGTCGGTCAGTGTTTTGGAGTTGTTGACGTCGGCGATGGTGATCTCATACTGGCCGACACAGGTCGTCTGCTCGCCCGGGGCGAGGTCGACGGGCTGGCAGACCAGCGTGTCGCTTGTCACCTGGACGTCTCGTAGCGTCACGTTGCCGGTGTTTTCAACCACCGTCTCGTAGGTGATCGTCTCGCCTGGATCGCCCAGCCCGTTACCGTTGGTGTCGTCCAGGGTGGCCGTCAAGCTGGTCGTGGACGAACCCACCTGGGTCAACTCGAAACTCATGGTCACATAGTTGGAGATCAGATCGAGTGACTCGATGTCCGAATAGGCCACGTCTTTGGCCTGCGCTTCGAACAGGGCGACCATTCCCGCGTCAATGTCTTGCTGTGTCAGTGTCATGGTGCCTGTGCAGATGGTCGACTCGCCGCCGGCCAGTGCGTCGATGGGGCAGGTCAGGTTGGAGACCGCGGTGGATCCGGGCACGATCACGAGGCCCGATTCCATGTCGGAACCGGTGTTGGTCACGGTGTAGGTCCAGGTCACCACGTCACCCGCCATCGGCTTGTCGGGATCACCGGTCGTCAACTCGGCCGAAACCTGCAAGTCCAGGCCAGTCGCCGGCACATGCACCTTGTTCGTCACCTCCGGGGTCTGCTGGCCCAGGCTGTCCTGGCAGGAGAAGACGATCTCGAACTCGCCCGGGTCTGTGGCCGTGTAGGACACAACCGCGTCTGGGCTGACCGTGGCACCGTCTGGCCCGGAGACGATCGTGCAGCCGGCTGGCGTCACGCCAACGGTTTCGTCGACTGTGATCGTGTTGTTGAACACGGCCGTCTGGCCGACCAGAACGGTTTGGGTGTCGGGGGTGGCCGCGGCCAGCGTGGGAGCGCCGGCCACCGTCACCGTCACCGTGGCGGTGGACGATTGCCCCGCCTGGTCGGTGATCGTGTAGTGGATGGTGGCCTCGCCAGAGAACGAGGCGTCAGGGGTAAACGTCAGCACACCGGTGGATGCATCCAGGCTGGCCGTGCCGACCGCCGCGTCGCCGTCGACGATTGCTTCGGTGGTGTAGGTGGCGTTATCGTCCCACGTGCTGCCCGTCTTCACGTCGATGGCCACCGAGCCGCCCTGCGTCAGCGGCGTGTCCCAGCTGATCTGTGCCAGCGCCGGTGGAGTCAGGTGGTTCAGCAGCACAGTCGCCTCCCCAACGCTTTCTCGAGTGTAGCCCACCTCGTCGACTCCGGTGGCTGTCGCCGTGTTGGTCAGAGTGCCGCCGGCGATCACCTCTTGCGCCGTCACCGTGTGGGTTGCCGTGCACGTCATCTGGTCGGTTGGATACAGACCGCCCAGTCCGTTCGGCTGGTCGCAGGTGAGTTTGAGGTCGGGCCAGGAGTCCGTCACCCCGACGGCCGTCAGCGGCATGTCGCTGGTATTGGTGACGACGATCGTGAACGTCACCACTTCGCCCGGATCGGCTTTTCCGTTGCCGTTTGTGTCGGCCAGGCTGGCCGTCTTGGTGATGCTCAGCGACGACAACGGCTGCACAGTCAGCGTGGTCAGAGGTGAACTGAACTCGATCGCCCCATTTCCGAAGGTTTCTCCGCTGGCCATGACGGTGACCACTGCCTGGTCCTCGACCTTTTTGGCGTCGACCTGATCCTGCGTCAGGGTCGACGTCGCCTGACAGATGGCCACCGGACTGGTTGGGGTCAAGGACGTTTTGTCACAGGTCACGGTGCCGATGTCTGGGAGACTGGGTGTGATCACCAACCCCGTGAGGGTGGCGGTGCCACGATTGGTCACGGTGTAGGTCCAGGCGATCTCGTCGCCAGCCTGGGGGTCCCCCACGAAGACCGTGGTACGCGCCACCGTCGTTTCAATGTCAACGCTGACACTGTGGACCAACAGCGTGTTGACCACCTCGTTGGTCGTCTGCCCAAGGCTGTCGGTGCAGGTGACCGCAAAGGTGTAGTCGCCCTGGACGGCGTTCTGGTAGTTGACGACGCCAGAGTTGCTGACGGTGGCCGCCGACGCCGGGGTGCTGACGATGTTGCACGTGGCGGGCATCGCGCCGCTTGTCGTGTCGGTGGCCAACTGGTTGACGAACTCCGCCGTGCTGCCCTCAAGCGCGGTCGCACCGGTCAGGGGGGACGCCGAGAGTGTGGGCTTGGCGGCCACGCGCACCGTCACCGTCTGCGTGGCCGTTTGCCCCACCTGATCGGTGATCGAGTAGCGGATGGTGGCCAGGCCCGCGAAATCGGGATCGGGGGTGAACGTCAGTGTGCCGCCCGCGTCGAGGGTGGCCGTGCCGACTGGCGGGCCGCCGTCGACGATGGCTTCTGTGGTGTAGGTGGCGTCGTCCCAGGTGCTGCCGGCCTTCACGTCGAGGGTGCCGGTGGCGCCCTGGGCCAGCGTGGTTGCCCAGGTGATCTGTGCCAGCACTGGTGGGGTCAGGTCGACGATGATGTCCCCCGCCATCGCCTGCGGCAGAGCGGCTGGTGCGACCAGACCGCCGATCGCCAACCCCGCCCCAGCCAGACCGGCAATCAAGCGTCGAGCAAACATGTTCTTCATATAGGACCCCCCTTAGAAGTACTTTCTTTGAATGATACAAGACAGGTCAAACGACCCGATTCCCCGTGGTTGGTTACGTTCCTGCAAACGGCAAGACGACCACCCTGGCGCGGAGCGCCGGGGTGGTCCATTCCTATACTTCTTATCACCTATGCAATCTATTCAAGGAGGAACAATGACATTCCAGATTCTCGCCGACAAGGTGACGCTTGTGACCGGTGCGGCCATGGGCATGGGCGAGGCCACTGCCAAGCTGTTCGCCGAATCCGGCGCCAAGGTTGCCGTCGTCGACTTCAACGATGTCCTGGGCCAGAAGGTGACCGATGAGATCGTCGCCGCCGGGGGGCAGGCCATTTTCATCCATTGCGACATCTCGAAGGCGGCAGATGTCGAGGCCATGGTGGCGAAAACGGTCGCCACCTGGGGACGCCTCGACGCCGCCGTCAACAATGCCGCGCTGACGCCCGATGACAAGCCAGTTTCTGACTTCGACGAGGCCTACTGGGATCGCCTGATGGCGGTCGACCTCAAAGGCACGGCGCTTTGCCTGAAGTACGAACTGCGCCAGATGCAGGCGCAGGGCATGGGCGGTTCGATCATCAACATCTCGTCGGTGTCGGGGTTTCGTCCGCAGCCGGCCAACGTCGCCTATGTGGCAGCCAAGCATGCCGTCGTCGGCATCACCAAGGTGGCCGCCATGGAGAACGGCCTGGCCGGCATCCGCGTCAACTCCGTCGCCCCCGGCGCGATTGACACCCCGATGCTGCGTGGCGCGATCGAACAATTCGGCCTCGACCCGGTGGAATACCCGAAGCAGTTGTCGGAGCTAGGCCGCTTCGGCCAGGCAGCAGAAATAGCGCAAGCATCGGCATGGCTGGCGTCCGACCTGTCAAGCTATGTAACGGGCACAACGCTGCACGTGGACGGCGGCTACACGGCAATGTAGCACCGGAGCCGCAAATTCCGAGGCTTCAGGAGGTTGTGTGGGTGGTATGTCGTCGTCCTGGTTGGCCTCGAAGTCCGTCGCCGGTGATAACTCCGCAAACCTCGGCTGATCGGCCCGTCCGGAGCGACGGTTGCCGGACTTACCTACACGAAAACTGGGTCGAAGGCGTGCTAAGTCCTGCAACCGTGCCGGGTGAGGCCGTTGGCGGGGAGGTTTTGCGGGGTTATCTCCTCCAAGGCTCCTTCCCGGGGCAGTCACCGCGGGCTAACCCTCCGCAAAGTGGGCCCCCCCGGTTTGCGGAGCGTTACCACACCCAAATGGCCCGATTTGCTTTGGTAACCCTCCGCATAGTCGGCGCCAACCCCGAAACAGTCGACTTTGCGGAGGGTTAGCTCACTGTCGAACGCCAAAACCGCGAAACCGGCCAACGCCACCATCCCCGTCCCCGTTGACCAGTCGCAACTGGGGCGGCCAGGTCGGCCAGCCAGGTGACCACCTGCCCAACGTCACCACCAAACTTCGGCGACAAGGACGCGAAGCGTCCGCGTCAGCACAAAAGTGGTGACCGACCGCCCAGGTTGTGGCGCTGCACCCCTCGCGGGACCACCCCGTCGGCTCCGCCGCCACACCGAGGAGCAGTGAGCGCAGACGAGCTTGCTCGTATGCCGAACGCGACGAAGGTGTAACAGGGAGCGAAGCGAC
>WRFI01000190.1 GCA_009778875.1 Propionibacteriaceae bacterium
CTCACCCGTGTCAAGGTGAGACTGGTGAGCCCGAAGCGATAACTCAAACTCTTCGAGTGCCGCATTGACCCTGGTCGACTCGGAACGCCACTCGCCCATCAGCCGGGCGAACGCCGCCGCCGTAGCCCCGGCAAACCTCGGCTGCAGGCTTTGCACATGGCTGTCCACAGTATTGATCCGGGAAGCCAGTTCTTCCCGGGCCTGCCGGGTCGCCTCAGCCCCCTTCAAAATCGCACCATCTTGGGCCGACACCATCGTAGCCATAGAAACCCCTTCCTGTAGAAAAACTCGACCGTCGAGACCTGACCCAGGACTTTGGGAACAGGCTCATACCATCATAACAGCAATTTTTCAAGCCTCAAAAACGACACGTCCGGACTGCGGGCCTACCACCCTTGGCCGACCGTGGGGCAGGCGCAAAACGATGCCCATCCGACCGTCCCGGCCGCCACCGCGACCCCGTCACACCTGGCGAACATGCCACTGACAAGCCAAACCACCAACCAAACGAGGCGACCACCATGCCAAACCACAGCTTCCCAGACCCGGGGGAGGGGCGCGGAGAGGTTCCCCGCGGGGCCGCGGTCATGGACAAGATGGCTGAACTGCCAAGCCCACGCGCGCTGACCGGCCCGCGACAAGCCATGATGACCAGCCATGGTGCCCGGGTCGAGTACGAAACCCGCTGACCCGCTTCGCGCAACTGTCCAGCGGCATCGGTTGACCTGGCGTGGCCCTGCCCCGACTCCCGATCGGGACGGCGCGACCATCCCAGCGGCCGGGCCGACACCCGACACGCCGCGGAACCCGTCCAAAGGCGCATACCAGCTTGACGCGGGTTTTCAAGGGCGGCCGTTGTCAATTGGCTCATACTTTGGTAGCCTGATTGTATAATAGAAGGAAGGAATGGGCGATGGTGCTGTATGTCGATCCGCCAATCGTGAAGGATTGCGTTACTCGCCTTCAAGGGTCGGCCGACGCAATCGGCTCAGCGGATACGGCTCGCGCCAAGTGCGCTTCGCGCTACCTGACCGACAACGTCAGGATCCCGCTGGATGACAGCGTCGGACTGTATCCCGATTTTCGAGACAACGTTGCGAAGATTCCGATGGTGCTGGGCCCCAAGTTTGAAACGTTGCATTTCTACCTGTTTGCAGCCTCGGCTAGCGTTGGCGCATTCATGACGACCGTTGAAGCCGAAGATACCCAGCGTGCCCAAGACCTGGACCAGCAAGTAGTCAACCGGTACGGTAACCCAGGACTTCCGAGCCTCCCTGACACCTCGGCAAGTCCTGGTGTCTGGAACGACCCTGCTGAGACGCTGACGGACCCATCCGGGCAATCGCCAAACGATCTTTTTTTTGAGCTTGTCAGCATACTGGGGATTGGCGATTTGGCTTCTGGCATAGGATCCGCGGCCATGAGTCTGCCGGGTATTTCGGGTCTAGTAGACAAGCTGAAGTACACCTGGGGCGGCAACTGGAATGACGCTTACAGGTGCTCTGACGCACTGGAAAAGCTCTCAAAATTCGCGACCGCCCTGGGTGACGAGATGAACGATACTCGTTTGACGGTGTCCCATGGTTGGACGGGCAATTCCGCCGATACCTTCAACGACTGGATGCTACGCACGACTGACTGGGCAAACAGGTTCGCGGAGCCTCTGAAAGACGCATCCACTGACACAGCGAATGTGGCTGCCGGCATGCAGGCCTGGGCTAACACTGCGGAGACCATCCTGGTCACAATAGCCGGCCTCATCATCGCAGCCCTGATCGAGTTGGCCGCGGCGCCAGAAACGCTTGGAGGGAGCCTGGCGGCGGAGGTCATCACTGTAGCAGCCATTGCTGCATGTATTGCCGAAGTCTCGAGCATTTGCACAGCAGCGGCACTGGTCGTTGAGGACTTTTCCGTGTTTGTCGGACAGCTAAGCGACGCCGCGCTGACCGACGGTGTTTCGGTTCCCGGCCCCTACACTGGCCCGCTGGAGTTTTGGTGAAGCTCGGCTTGCCGCGCCTGGAGGGATAACAAACATGAAACTAACCGATATGCCAGC
Source organism: Propionibacteriaceae bacterium (assembly GCA_009778875.1). GTDB lineage: Bacteria > Actinomycetota > Actinomycetes > Propionibacteriales > Propionibacteriaceae > WRGV01. The sequence continues at coordinate 2,057 of WRFI01000190.1, forward strand.
CGATAGCCCACTGGCAGCCAGCATTAGGTTTTCGCTCACAGCTGTGGCGCAATCGCGCCAAGGGACGGCGTTGGGCGATGCGGCGCGGGCCATCCTAGAAGGGCGAGCAGACGTCGCAACGCTATTTTCAGCTGAGGGATTCCAAGAGAGTCTCGCCGCTGGGCGAGCCTTGCAAGAGCAACGGCTCCTCGCGATGAGCCCTGCCGAGCGCATGGCTGAGGAGCAGGCTGCTGAGGAGAAGGCCCAGGAGTTGCTGAGGGATCCTTTCATCCGCCTCATCCAACTGCGGGACATTCGGGATCTGTTGGAACCCGGCGATGGTGTCGGTCGGTAGCTGGGAGTACGTCAATGGGTACGTTTCGAAACATCATCAGTAATACGACTGGTGTTGAGCGTGCACTGATGCTTGTCACCGCAGTCTGGTTGGTGTGTAGTGGGTTGGTGTTCCTGGGGTGTGTTGTCTACCGCTTGCCGGCTTGGCCGTACTGGGGGGTCTTTACGGCAATGGCGGCCGGGATGTATGTCTTGGTCTTCAAGACGACACACTCACGTCCGACTGGCCTGGCTGGGCTGGTTGGGCAGGGCCAGTTTTGGTCAAAGGCCGGGCTCGCCTACCAGAAGCGTGTGACCAAGGCGTTGGTCCTTGTGATTGTCCTCTTTCTGGTAGGCCTGGGAATGCTTTTCGTTGTGGGTTGGCTGAATATTGCGTAGAACATCATGGCAGTGTCGATGACAGAACATCATGGCAGTGTCGATGACAGATGGTGCGAATAACGTGACCGACCACCCCGTCAGCGCCTTCGGATTTGCCACCCCTCGACAGGAGTGCCGGTTTCGCCCCCGAAAAAGGCAATTTGGCGTCACCCCTTCTTGAGTTCTAACCAAGGTAGTAAAAAGCTACGAAAGGAGCTGCCAGGCACACAAGAAAGAGACTGATCTCAAGCATTAGCACCTTGCTCACGCGCCTCTGGTAGGCAAGCCCAGCATCTGACCAATTCTCGCCCTGGCCAACCAGCTCGCCGGAGCCCTTTGGACGTGAGCGTGTTGTCCTGACGGCCAGTAAGAACATCCCGATCGCCATTGCCAGGAAGGCCGAATAGTACGGCCACATCGGTCGGATGAGGAAACAGCACACCAGAAAGGCAAACACCCCAAGAACCAACCAGACCAGGCCGCCAAGTAATAGGTAACGTTCAAAACCAATCGAATCGCCGACCCTGTCAAAGAATCTCTTCATCGACCCACCCAGCGACCGGTTGGCACCGTCGCCAGGTTTCGATTTGGTAGCCAGCTGTTCCGCCTTCCGAATGGACACAACATAACGATACCATCACCCCAGGCATTTCTTGTTGGCTATACGTGGCTTTGCGGGTCGCCATACGGGTTGCTGGGTGTGGTGGTGGTGTGTCCGGGGTAGCTTGGGGGTGGGGGGAAGGCGTAGGACTGGCTGGCAGTGTCGGGGCCGGATGTTGTTGACGGTTGGTCCTGTGGTGCTTGGTGGTGTGGGGAAGGGGCTGCATTGTTTGTTGTCCCAGTCGAATTTCATCCGCTTGGCGGCTTGGGCATCTGTCTCGGTTGCGTCGGTGGTGATCTGTCGGGTGCTGGCGGCAAGATCGTCTGCTTGCGCGCTCAAGAGGTCCAGTTTGCGGCAGATTGTTCCCAGTGCTGTTATGTAGTCAGACATGAATTGTTGGGCGCTTGGCTGGGTGCCCCATTTTGCGGTTGTCTGTTGGGTTTGCAGGCCGGAAACCCAAGTTGATGAAAGCTCAGAGCTTGCCTGGCTCATGGCTTTGGCGGCGACTGGTGCACGATCTGGGTCAAACGAGCTAGGTTGCATTTCGGTGTCCTTCGGATGGGTCTATTGCGGGCCTGCCAGCGGGTTGGGTGGGCCATAGGGGCTAGGCGGTACCTGGAACGGTTGTGCTGGTGGTGTCTGGCTGGGTGCAGGTGGCCACGGTGGTGTGGCCGCTGTCGGTGGCCAGGGTTGTGTCATGGGTGGCGGGGTTCCTGGCGGGCCGGTCTTGCTGTTTCGTGCCACCAATAGGATAACCACGGCCAGTAGTGCGACTACCGCGACACCGGCGCCGATCCACACCCAGGGGATGCTGACACCTGGCTGATTGACTGGCACCGGGGGGACGCTGTTTGTGGTTTGGGGGCTGGTGGGGCTGGCGCTGGTTTGGCACTCTGGGGCC
>WRFI01000191.1 GCA_009778875.1 Propionibacteriaceae bacterium
GACGCCCTGGTTGGCCGTCAGGAACGTGGCGTTCGGGACGGTGATCAGCGAGTTGGCGTAGTCGCCGCTGGCCAGGTAGGCCATGACCTTCTGAACCGCCGGACGGTCCGCGAACGCGACGGCGAAGTCGCCGCCACCCATGACGGACGGGGTGCCAGCCACTGGCGGCATCATGAAGGCCCAAACGTCGCCGTCGGGGCCGACGACGGGCGTGCCGCCCGAGGCCGTCGTGACGGTGTTGAACGAGGACTCCAGGAACGTGGCCTGGTTGGTCAGCGCGCAGGTGCCGTTGGCCAGCGGGGCCGCGACGTCACCGAACTGCGTGGTGGCGATGGACGACGTGCCACCGAACCCGGCATTGACGTACTTCGGGTTGGTCCAGATGGCGCCAAGCGCGTTGAAGGCGTCCTTGATCTTCGGGTCGGTGAACGGAACGGTGCCCGCCACCCACTGGTTGTAGAAATCAGTGCCGTCAGCCGACAACACGTATTCGGCGATCTGGTCGGTACCCGGCCAGCCGTCAGCCGATCCACCGGAGCCGAAGCCGACGCACCACGGCGGGTTACCCGTCTTCGACTGAATGGTCGAGGTCAGCGTCATCATGTCATCCCAGCTCGTCGGGACGCTGACGCCCCAGGTGGTGAACTGTGACGGCTGATACCAGATGTAACCCTTGGCGCTGGCGTCCAGCGGGACGGCGTACTGCTGGTTTTGGTAGGTGCCGAAAGACTGCCAGCTTGTCGTGAAGTTCTGCTGCACGGCGGCCAGCGTGGTGGCGTCGAGCGGCACGGCCTTGCCCGTGGCAAAGGCAGCCTGCATCAGGCCGGGCTGCGGGAAGACTGCGATATCAGGCAGAGCGTTGCCCTGGATCTTCGTGGCAATGTTGGTGCCAAAATCGCGGTCACCGGTGTATTGGATGGTGATGTTGTTGGCGGCCGCCCAGTCTTTCCACGAGTTCTCCCATTGGGTTTGCTCGTCGCCTGTTGGCGTGCCGTAGATCGTGACGACGTCTGGTGCCGTCGATGTGGTGGTGTCCGTGCCAGGCGTCGAGGCTCCTCCGCCTGGCGTGCTGGTGCTGCATCCAGCCATTACCAACGCGCCAGACACCATGAGTGCTGCCAAACCGAGGGACCGGCGTTGCAGATTTCCCATCTTGCTTCTCCTTCTTTTCTTGTCACCCCACTGCATCAATGTCGAGCGGGTCATTTTCGAAAATATCACCCTTGCGAAGCTATTGCAAGCGTTTGCACGAAAGGTTATCATTTTTTGATGACGGGAGCACCCGGTGCTGTCGTGTGGCCAACGAGTTAGGCGAACGGAGCGGTAATGACTGACATCAGCCAGTTGCCTGGCGCCTTCCTGTTCGACCTGGATGGCGTGCTTACCCCCACCCTTGACGTCCACAAACGTGCCTGGACTACCCTTTTTGACGCAGTGCTGCCCCCAACCACCGCCCCCTACACCGAAGACGACTACAACCGATTGGTCGACGGCCGGCCGCGCTACGACGGTGTCAGAAACGTCCTGGAGTCCCGGGGCATCCACCTGCCCGAGGGCACCCCCGATGACGGGGTGCAGGACAACACCGTGTGCGGACTGGGCAACCGGAAGGACGCCCTGTTCAACCAAGAATTGGGCCACGGTATGACGGCCTACCCAGGTTCCCTCGGACTGCTGGACTACCTTGGCCCTGCCTACCGGATGGCCGTCGTGTCGAGCTCGCGCAACGCCCGGGCTGTGTTGGCGGCCGCCGGCTTGGCCGAGCGGTTCCCGGTTGTGGTGGACGGAATCGTGGCCGCCGAGCACCACCTGGCCGGCAAGCCGGCACCCGATACCTACCTGTATGCCGCCCGGCAGTTGGGTGTTTCCCCCGGCCAGGCCGCTGTGGTGGAGGACGCCCTGGGTGGGGTAGAAGCCGGTGCGGCGGGGGGTTTCGGCCTGGTAGTCGGGGTCGACCGGGGCGCCGGACGAGAGGCTTTGATGCAACATGGGGCCGACATCGTGGTAGACGACCTAGCCGAGGTAATTCCCCTCGTGGTCGGTTGCGTTCCTGCAAACGCTCAGAACGACCACCCCGGCGGCTCCGCCGCCACCCCTCCTAAGGAGGGGAATGAAGCGGACATTCCCCTCATGGTCGGTTGCGTTCCTGCAAACGCTCAGAACGACCACCCCGGCGGCTCCGCCGCCACCCCTCCTAAGGAGGGGAATGAAGCGGACATTCCCCTCGTGGCCGGTTACGTTCCTGCAAACGCTCAGAACGACCACCCCGGCGGCTCCGCCGCCACCCCTCCTAAGCCTGAATCCACCGATCATGAGCTGCTACGCGACCCTATCCAGGCACCCTGGCTTCGTTGGCGACACTCAACAGGCGGCCAGCCTGTCTTCGCCGTCGCCGCCTTGCCATCGCACCTGTCTAGTGCCGCTCGCGACGCTCAGCATCGGTGGATCCAGGCTAAGGAGGGGAATTGAAGGGATGACTGACCCCATGGACCGCGCGCTGCACCCGGTGGACCCGTGGCGCCTGATCGAAACCGCGCCGCCTGTCGATGCCGCCCATTCAGAGACGATCTTCGCGCTGGGCAACGGCTTCGTCGGCATGCGTGGTGTGCGCTGCGAGGGCGAATCAGCCCCCGCCTGCTTCGTCAACGGGTTCTACGAAACCTGGCCCATCAAATACCCGGAGGACGCTTTCGGGCTGGCGCGAGTCGGCCAGACCATCCAGCCGGCACCGGCACCAACGCTTGAGCTGGCAGTCGACGGTCACCACCTGGGCGTCGGCCAGCCGCTGGCCCAACATCAGGAACTGGGTTTTCGCACCGGCCTGCTGACGCGGGAAACCACCTGGGCGACGCCATCCGGACCGGTGGTGGTGCGGGCGCAGCGGATGGTGTCTTTCACGCGGCGAGGCCTGGTGATGAACACCGTCGAGGTGACACCCGCCCAGGCCGGCAATGTGACGGTTCGGCAGCGGCTCGGGCTGCCCGGCAGCGAGCCGGCCAACACTCGGGGCCTCGATCCGCGCGTCGGCACCGTGCTGACGGACCCGGTCTTCGAGATGACGGGCCGCGAGGCGACGGACGATTGGCTGTGCCTGTCGGTGCGGACGATCCGCGCCCAGCGCGGCCTGACGTGCGGCGTCAACAGCCAACTGATCGCTGGCGGCCTCCCTGCTGAACCGATGACGGGCGCCGACGAGCGCGGTGCCTGGTTGTCTTGGAGTTGCCCGTCCGCCAGCACCGTCAAGCTGGTGTCGATGGCCTGGTTCGAGGTCGGGGACGACGAGACCGCCGCCGATGAAGCCCGTCAACAGTTGGCTGCCGCGCAGGCCGTCGGCTGGGACGCCCTGGTGGCCGAGCAAGCCGCCTGGCTCGACGATTCTTGGGCGCTGGCCGATGTTGAGGTCGACGACCCGGCGCTGCAGCAGGCCATCCGCTGGAGCACCTTCCAGACGATCCAGTCCGCCGCCCGGGCCGACGGCCAGGGCATTGCCGCCAAGGGCGTCACCGGGTCGGGCTATGACGGCCACTATTTCTGGGACATGGAGATGTACGTCCTGCCCTTCCTGACGTACACCCACCCGGAGGCAGCCCGTGCCGCCCTCGAGTTCCGCCTGGACACCCTGCCGCAGGCGGTGGAACGCGCGGACGAGTTGAGCCTAGCCGGGGCCCTTTTCCCCTGGCGCACGATCGACGGGCGCGAGGCCTCCGCCTACTTCCCCGCCGGCACCGCGCAGTACCACATTGACGCCGACATCGCCCACGCCTTCGCCCAATACGTCGCCGCCACCGGCGACGACTCGATCATGCGCGATGGTGGCGCCCAACTCGTCATCGAGACCGCCCGCATGTGGGCGTCCCGAGGTTTCTGGGGTGACGACGGCCAGTTCCACCTGCACTACGTCACAGGCCCGGACGAATACTCGGCCCTGGTGGACGACAACGTCTACACCAACGTAATGGCAAGGGCGAATTTGGGGTTCGCCGCTGATGTTGCGGAGCGGGCTCTTGGGGGGAGTTGTTCCGTCGCGGGGCGCGTTCCGGGAGGCGATGCCTGCGGCATCTTATCGCCTCCCTCCACTCTGGGGGCTCCGCCTAACCCGGCGCTCCTTCGGACCGCAGCGGGTATACCCCCAAGGCCCCGACTCGTGGAACAACTCCCCCCAAGAGCCCGCCGGTTGACATGGCGGGCGGAACGCCGGTTCGAGCTGGCGACGGCGCAGACGCCTGCCCAAGCCTGGTGGCCACTTGA
>WRFI01000192.1 GCA_009778875.1 Propionibacteriaceae bacterium
ACCTGGCACGGTTGTAGGACTTAGCACGGGTTTGGCACTGTTTTCATGTAGGTAAGTCCGGCAACCGTCGGGGTCGGGGTCCAAAACAGGGGAGGTTTGCGGAGTTAGCTCACGGGCACCCGGTTATCTGACAGTCGGCGGGGTTTGGGGCGGGTGTTGTCTGGTTGTGGCCAGGTTTGGTGCCCCGCCCAACCCATCGTGGCTGCGCCGCGATGGACCGGTTGTCTCCTGCCGGACCCGGCTGGTGGTTGCGTTGGTGTGACTGTTTGCCGGGAAACCTGGCTTTCCGCGTTTCCCACACCGTCCTACCGCACCCGTGTCGACGAACCGGTGGGGGTGTTCCAAAAAATGCTGTCACCTGCCTTCCTACCGGGGGCCATGCTGCCGGGTGTGGAAGATACCCTGGGTGTGGCAGCAGTTGACTGGTGCTGCCAGCCGATGCGGGACCCCGGCCACAAGCCGTGGTGCGGTAGGGGTGTTCGGCGGCAAGTCCCCCTGGGGGGGACGCGGCAGCAGGGGGGCCCTGGAACCAAACGTCAACACGCGGTTCGTCACGTTTCTTCACACGCTTGGAAGACCACCCCGTCGGCTCCGCCGCCACCCCTCCCCAGAGGGGAATTTAGTCCGACGGCTCCGCCGACACCCCTCCGCAGAGGGGAATTTTCCGTGGCTCCGACGCTGCACCCCTCGCGAGACCACCCCGACGGCTCCGCCGGCACCCCTCCTAAGGAGGGGAATGGACCACCGCAAATCCCTCTCCCCAGAGGGTAACCACAGACAACCTCACCCAGGAGGTTTCCCCTACCCAACCTCGATTTGACCCCTCAAAAGGCGAGGTTGGGCGGGAAAACCTCCGCTCGGAGCGACCGTTTCGCCCCCATTGCACCTTGACGCGGCTCGCCACATGACCAAGGCCGCGCCAACCGGCAAGAGTCCGGGGCAATCGGTTGACGCGCTAGCCAGCCGCCGGTGTTGACGCGGGTTTGGCTTCCTTGGCGGGGGTGGCGTCCTTGGCGTCCCCGGTGGTCTCTTTGGCCGGCATGATGGCCTTGGGTGTTTTCGCCGACTTGTTGTCGGTGCTGTAGAAGCCGGAGCCCTTGAAGACGATGCCCACCGAGCTGAACACCTTTTGCACCGGCGACCCGCATTCGGGGCAGGTCGTCAGTGGTGCGTCGTCGAAACGCTGAACCGTCTCGAAAGTGTGGCCGCAGGTGCCGCAGCGGTATTCATAGGTTGGCATGACTCGGTGATCTCCTTGTGGTCAACCTTCCAAAGTTTACTTTACTTGCCGCCTGGCGGGGTTGCAGTCGATGATGTCAGACTGGGTGATGATGAGGTCAACCTTGGCGTCGTGGGGTGTGACGGGCAACTCGTTGACCACCTCGTCGTCGTTCAGCAACAGCCAGCGGGGCGTGCCGGCGCGAGCGCTGCGCAGGGCCCTGTCGTACCAGCCGCGGCCCCGACCCAACCGGTTGCCGTCGCGTGTGCCGGCCAGACCGGGCATGATGATGACGTCGGCGGCCGCCAACTCCGCGGGCAACGCTGACGAGCCGTACCACGTCCAGGCGGGCGTCCCCGATGGGGACGTCAAGCCCTGGGACGGGACGATGACATGCCAGCCGGCGTCATGCAGCAGCTTGGCCAGGCCAGTGGTTTCCGGCTCGGGTGGGTGTGAGAGATAGATGCAAACCGTCGCGCCGTCGCATCGGTCAAAGGTGCTGCTCAGCACGGCCAGCGCGCGCTCTTGACGGGAAGCATCATCGCTGGCGCGGAGCGCGGCGGGCCTGTCTTTCCTCCGGCGGAGGCACTGGCGTCGCAAATCGGCCTTGCTTGGGACGGCGTTCGGCGGGACGGGGGAGACGTTAGCCAGCATCGACACGCCTTCACCTTACCTGCACCACCAAGCCGACGAGACAACCCGGCAATACCGGGACGATGACGGCCGCCGCGGACTCTTGCACGCCTAACCGACATGAAAACTGGGAAAACTTGAGAATAGCCGGACAACCCTGGCGGGAGGTCACCAAACTGGCACAGGTCTGCCGGGTTATCACAGGGCTCCTTGGCGTATCTGTCGGCAAGTCCCGCCGGGGTCTGCTTGCCCTTTCGCCTATCGTAGAGGCATGGGTTTGTTCAGTCGCGCCTCGCATCGGGGCCACACCGATTCGGAGGCCGGGGCCGTCTCGCTGCTGGTCGAGCCGCCCGCCACCGACAGCCAGGGCCGTCGCTCAATGGAGGACCATCGCGATTATCTTCTGAGCATGGTCGAGCCGCTCTCGCCGCTCGGCGTCAGCCTGGTTGACGCCTGGGGCCTGGCGCTATGCGAGGACATCAAAGCCGACGGGGACGTCCCCCCGACACCGGTGGCTGAGACGGACGGTTTCGCCATGTGCGCCGCCGACATTGCCGCCCTTCCGCCAGGTCGGCGTCCCATTTTGGACTTGGTGACGCTGGACGACGACGAACCCGACGACGATGCCCGAGCCTTCGCGATGGGCGAGACGGTGGCCGTCAGAGCCGGGCAGGCGTTGCCGGCCGGGGCAGACACCGTCGTGTCGGCGTTCGATGCCCTGGTTGGAACCGAAGACATCAAGGTCAAGGTTCTGCCGCAAGAAGGCGATTGGGTGCGTCCCGCTGGCGCCGAGGCGGCTGACGGGGAGATCGTCATGGCCATCGGCACAAGGCTGGACGACCGTCGCTCGGCACTGCTGGCGGCGGCCGGGTTCGACCGGGTGCTGGCACGTCCACGCACCCGGGTCGCGGTGGTCGATGTGGTCGACTCAAGCATCATGGCCCGCCCCGACGACGGGCGCGGTCGCGGTGTCGGAATGTACATGATCAACGCGGCGGCCCGGGCTGACGATGCGACCACCTGGCGCATCGAGATCGATCTGGCCCAGCCGGAGTCGTCCATCGAGCGTCTGGGGGACGAGCTGATCCGCGCCGATCTGGTGCTGACGGTTGGCGGACTGACGGACGACGGGCTGGACCCGCGCCTGGACGAGTTGTTGCGCGAGATGGGCGAGATCGACGTGGCCGAGGTGGCGATGCGCCCAGGACGGCAGCACGGCTTCGGGTTCATCGGCGACGAGGAGACCCCCGTCATCATGTTGCCCGCCGACCCGTACGCGTTGCTGGTCGCCTACCACGCGTTCGCCCGGCCGATGCTGCGCAAACTGATGGGTGTCGAGCCGTACGCCCATGAGGCGGTGCTGTGCTACGCCGATCACGACTTCGATGCCGAGGCGGGCACCGCCCAAATAGTTGCCTGCAAGCTGATCCAGGACCGCGATCACTACCTGGCCAGCGCCACGGTGCCGCAACGTCACAGCCAGTTGCCGGGTTTGGTGGCCGCCGACGCCCTGGTGGTGCTGCCCGGCGATAAAGCACGCGTCTACAGGGGCGAGGCTCTGCCGGCATGGCTGTTGAGCGAGCCGGGGATCGTCGCCTGATGGCGGAAGCCCCATTCCGCTGGCCCGTTGTTCTGCGGAACGACGCACTGGTGTTGCGGCCCTACGTCCGCGCCGACGAAGCGGCGTACAACGAGATCCGGACCCACAACCAGGCCTGGCTGAAACCGTGGGATGCCACCACGCCGCCCGAAGCGGGACGGTTCTGGTACACGTTCGCCGACATGGTGCGCAATCAACAAAACTTGGCCAAGGAGGGCCGGGCGTTACCGTGGACGCTGACGTGGGACGAGGGCTGGCCGAGCCGTCCGTCCTTGCGAACCCGGCCGATCGGGCAGGTGGGTGTCAACGGCATCACCTGGGGTTCGTCGAGATCGGCGACCATCGGATATTGGATCGATCAGCGTTGGGCTGGCCGTGGCTTGGTGACACTGGGCGTGGCCATGGCCGCCGACTTCTGCTTCGGGCAACTCCGCCTGCACCGCCTGGAGATCGACATCCTGCCGGAAAACGGGCCGAGTCACGCGGTGGTGGCGAAGTTGGGTTTCAAGCCCGACGGAATACGGCGTTCGATGCTTCACATCAACGGCACCTGGCGCGATCACGATGCGTTCGTCATGACGGCCGACGAGGCGCCCGCCAGCCTGGTGGTCGAACTGAAGCGCAGGGGTAAATTCCCCTCCTCAGGAGGGGTGGCGGCGGAGCCGACGGGGTAAATTCCCCTCCTTAGGAGGGGTGGCGGCGGAGCCGCCGGGGTGGTCCTTCCAAGCGTGTGCAGGAAGGTGACCGACCACCCAGTCAACTTCGCCGCGGCGGGCTC
>WRFI01000193.1 GCA_009778875.1 Propionibacteriaceae bacterium
GATGAGCCAGCAGATCGACCTGCCGAACCGCGACTACGACCTGGTGACATTCGACGGCACCTGGGCCGCCGAGGCGCACCGGCACGTCCGCCCGCTGGCGCCCGGGGTTTACGTCAACGACTCCCTGACGGGCACTTCGTCCAACCGCCATAACCCCGGCGTCATCCTGGCGACCCACGGCGCGGGCGAGCACCACGGCGAGTGCTATGCCTTCAACCTGGTGTACCCGGGCAACCACTACACGGCCGTCGAGCTCAGCCACCGCGACCTGGTCCGGGTGCTCTCGGGCATCAACCCCACCGGCTTCGAGTGGACCCTGCAGCCCGGCGAGCAGTTCGAGACGCCCGAGGCGGTGCTGGCCTATTCGCGGGACGGGTTCGACGGGCTGTCGGGCACTTTGCACCAGTTCGTCCACGACCACATCGTGCCGCCCGCTTGGGCCAGCGCCGAGCGTCCCATCGTCGTCAACACCTGGGAGTCGGCCATGTTTGGCGTCGACGAGGCGACGGTGCTAGCCCAGGCCCGGGCGGGGCGGAAGCTCGGCGCTGAGCTGGTGGTGCTGGACGACGGCTGGTTCAAGGCGCGGGCGGACGACCACGCCGGCCTGGGCGACTACACCGTCGACGCCAAGAAGTTCCCGCACGGTCTGGCCTGGCTGTCGGCGCGCGTGCACACCATGGGCCTGAGATTCGGCCTGTGGGTCGAGCCCGAGATGGTCAACCCCGATTCCGACCTGTTCCGGGCACATCCTGATTGGGCCATCGGAGTTGTTGGCAGTTCGTGCCTGCAACGCAATCAGCTAATGCTTGACCTTTCACGTCAGGACGTGCGCGACTACATCGTCGCCCAGGTTTCGCGCGCTATTGACGATTATCACCTTGACTACATCAAATGGGATTGCAACCGGAACATGACGGACGCCAGCGGCGCACTGGCTCACCACTATGCGCTGGGGCTGTGCGACGTCCTGCGCCGCATCTTCGGGCCACGGCCGCGCGTCCTGCTGGAGTCGTGCGCCTCCGGGGGCAACCGGTTCGACCTGGCAATGCTGTGCTTCTCGCCGCAGATCTGGGCGTCCGACTGCACTGACCCGGTCGAACGGCTGGACATCCAAGACGGCCTGAGCTTCCTGTACCCGCCGTCGACGATGGGCGCCCACGTCACGGCATCGCCGTCCGCCCAGACGCTGCGCGCGACGCCGCTGGCGACCAGGTTCAACGTCGCCGCCTTCGGGGTGTTGGGTTACGAGTTCGACCTGACGACGCTGAGCTTTGCCGAGCGCCGGGACGTCCGGGCCCAGGTGGCGTTTTACAAGCGTCACCGCCGGACACTGCAGCAGGGACGGTTCCACCGGCTGTCGACCACCCGGCCCGACCAGTTCGGCTGGGCCACGGTCGGCCAGCGGGAAGTCATCGCGGGGCATTTCCAAACGCGCACGCGCTCGTTGACGCCGCCGGGCGTCTGGCAGGTGCCCGGGCTGGATGTCGCTCGGCGCTACCGCGTGACGTCCCGTCCCCAGACCCTGGGGTTGGACGATTTCGGCCACTTGCTGCGGTTCGTCCTGCCGAAATGGCTGAACCCCGAGGGCCTGATCGTCCGCGCGCTTGGCCGCTGGTACCGCCTGCCCGACGCCGCCGAGTCGTTCACGGCCAGCGGCGCGGCGCTGTCGGCCGGCTACGGCCCGTCAATCCAATTTGAGGGCAACGACGACCGCACAAACACCCGAATGTGGGCCGACCACGGCTCAACCCTCTACGTCGTGACGCCAGCCGGGTAACGTTGTGGCATGACTTCTGGGATTCAAACCCGCAACCGCTGGACGTTTTCCGTCGGCACAATCGGGCGCGACATGGTGTACACCCTTGTCAGCACCTATTTCCTGTCCATGTATGTGCTCAGCTTGCACCAATCCGATTCGGTGCTGGCCTGGGTGTCGGGGCTGATCCTGGCGGCCCGGTTGTTTGACGTCGTCATGGACATCGTCATGGGGTCGATCGTCGACAACACCCGCACGCGTTGGGGGCAGTACAAGCCGTGGATCCTGATAGGCGTCATCGCGTCGGCCATCTTCACGGTCCTGCTGTTCGCGCCTTTCGACTTCTCGCCCACCGCCTTCGTCACCATTTTCTTCCTTCTGTACCTGTGCTGGTCGCTGAGCTGGACGACCAACGACATCCCCTATTGGTCGCTGATGCCGGCGCTCAGCCTCAACCAGAAAGAGCGCGAGCGCATCGGGTCGCTGGCCAAGATTTTCGCCAACATCGGCATGTTCGTCGTCGCCGGGTCGATCGTCCCGGTGGTGGGCACGACGGATGCCCCGGGAATCCTGACCAAGGCCGTCGGTGCTCAGAATGCCTGGCTCTACTACACGCTCGGCATCGTCACCGTCATGCTGATCGGCCAGGCCGTCACGCTGTTCGGCACCAGGGTGCCGACGCTGGTCGTCGCCCAGGAGCAGGTCAAGCTGCGCGACATCTACAAGGTCGTGGTGAAGAACGATCAGCTGCTGTGGGTGGCCATCGCCATGATCTTGTTCATGACGGGGTACCTGACGACCACAACCCTTGGCGTGCCGTACTTCCAGTTCGTCTTCCGCGATTCGGGCATGTACTTCCCGTTCACGCTGATCCTGGCGGTTGCGTCGCTTGGCGGGCTGCTCGTCTTCCCGCTGTTGCGGAAGAAGTTTTCCCGGCGGGTGCTGTACACCGGCGCGACGTTGTCGATCGTGCTCGGGTACATCGTCTTTTTCCTGGCGCCAGCGGGCAACTTCGCGTTTATCGCTGTCGGCGGGTTGCTGCTGTTCTTTGGCGACACCCTGGTGGTGATCCTGATGCTGGTGTTCATCTCCGACACCATCGATTACGGTCACTGGAAGCTGGGGCGTCGCAACACCGCCATCACCTTCGCGCTGCAGCCGTTCATCAACAAGCTGGGTGCGGCACTGTCGGCCGAAATCGCGGCGCTGGCCTTGATCTGGTCGGGCATCAACGCGGCCAAAGGCAACGCCGATTTGGTGACGGGCAGCGGGTTGACGGTCATGAAGCTGATCATGCTGGTGTTCCCGCTGATCACGACGGCCGGTGGGTACCTACTGTGGCGCTTCAAGTACAAGATCGACGAAAAGTTCTTCGACCAAATCCAGTCCGACCTGCGCGACCGAGGCCAGTTGGTAGAGGACGCGACCGAAGCCTAAACCAGCCTTTTTTCCACAAACTCACCGGGAGAATCTTGCAAACTGGGTACAAACTCCCGGGGAGTTTGTACCATCCTGACGTCAAATCGGCTATGATGAACTGCGGAGGTGCCCATGGATCGCGCAGCGTTGGCCGAGATGACCGCCTGGAAATCGAGCGCCAGACGCAAGCCGCTGGTGCTCCTTGGCGCTCGTCAGGTAGGCAAGACTTGGCTCCTGAAGGAGTTCGCGCGCCGGGAGTATGACCGTGCCGTCTACCTCAGCCTGGACCAGTCGCCAGTCGCCAGATCAATCTTCGATCAGGATCTCGACGTGCAGCGCATCGTGGCCGACATTGCCACTCTGGACGGACGCGGCCCAATTGACCCCGGCCACACACTGCTCATTCTGGACGAGGTGCAAGAAGCGCCGCGAGCGTTGACCAGCCTGAAGTATTTCGCCGAGAACGCCCCCCAATATCACGTGGCCTGTGCCGGTTCGCTGCTTGGCATTGCGTCGCATCAAGGCACGTCGTTTCCTGTTGGCAAGGTCAACTTCATCCAGGTTCGGCCACTGACTTTTGCGGAGTTCATGGACGGCATCGGTGAGACCGGTTTGGCGGGTCTTCTTCGCGATGGTGATCCAACAAGGTTTTCGCCATTCCATGACACGCTGGTCACGCACCTGCGGTCGTTTCTGTTCGTCGGCGGTATGCCCGAGGCCGTCAATGAGTACGCCGCCGACCGGGATTTCGCCGCCGCCCGCGCCGTCCATGAGGAACTGCTGGCGGCCTACGACCAAGACTTTTCCAAGCACGCCCCGGTGGCGGAGGTACCCCGGCTGAGAGCCGTGTTTGATTCGGTGCCACGACAGTTGGCGAGAGAGAACAAACGCTTTGTGTATCGCCAGGCCCAACCCGGTGCTGGCGCTGCCCGCATGGAGGTGGCCATGCAGTGGTTGAAGGGCGCCGGGCTGGTCCATCAAGTCAACCGGGTGCAGGTGCCGCGCCTGCCGCTTGCCGCCTACATGGACCAGGC
>WRFI01000194.1 GCA_009778875.1 Propionibacteriaceae bacterium
CAAGGAGGGGAATGGGCCACCGAAAATTCCCCTCTGGGGAGGGGTGGCAGTCGCAAAGCGACTGACGGGGTGGTTGGTTACCTTTCTGCACACGCTTGGAGGACCACCCCGTCGGCTCCGCCGCCACCCCTCCTAAGGAGGGGAATTTACTCCGGCGGCTTTGCCGACACCCCCTCCCAAGGAGGGGAATGGGAGCATAGACTTAGTTGCTAAGTTGTGACGGGAGCGCAGCCTTAACAATCGAGGTCCGAGGTGTTTGACAAGCTAGGGCGCGCGGTGACACGACACCCGTGGGTGTTCGTCGTCTTCTGGCTGGTCATCGCCGCTGGCGCGGGGCTCGGCGTCTTGTGGGGCTACGGCCAAGGCGGGCTGTTCGACCGCCTGGAAAACTCCATCTCGCTGGTGCCCGGCTCCGAATCCGACCAGGTCAACAAGGCCACCTCCGACGCCGGCGGCGAGACCGTCACCATCGTGGTCAAGGGGGTGGACGTCAAGAACCAGCTGGCCGACGTCACCCAGTTCGTCAACGGCCACCGGACGGGCATCGCCGACGCTCAGGGCGTCATCAAACAAACCGACCCCTTCGTGCTGCTGTCGTCCAACCAGCCGGAACTCCAGGCGCAGGCCGGCGCCATGATCAGCGCCAACAACGATGGCTTCCTGATGACGGTCACACTCGATCCAAAGCTGCAGGACGCCGACCAGCGGGACGCCCGAGACGCCTCACACAGCGCCGTCTATGCCGCCGTCGACCAGTTCAGCAGCGATCTCGACAAGCAGTTCCCAGGCGCCACCGCCACCGCCGTCTCGATGGGCACCCTGGGCGACGCGATCGTCTCCCAGGTGCAATCCGACCTGGTGACGGGCGAAGCCGTCAGCCTGCCCGTCGCCCTGGTGTTGTTGATCATCATTTTCGGCGGCCTGCTGGCGGCCGGGCTGCCCATGCTCGGCGCCATCATTTCCATCGTCATCGGCCTGGGGGCCGTCTGGGGAATCACCTTCGCCACCACCGTCGACTCGTTCATCCTGAACGTCATCTCAATCATCGGCGTGGCCCTGTCGATCGACTACGGCCTGCTGATGGTCTCGCGCTACCGCGAGGAACTGCGGGCCGAGTTGATCCGCCAGGGCTATCCCGGTGACGGATCGCACGTGCCGAGAAAGTATGCCGCCAAAGACATTGTGCGCACCGCCGCGCGCGCCACCGTCGCGACGGCCGGACGTACCGTCACGTTCTCGGCGGTGACGGTCGCCTGCGCGATGTCCGCGCTGATCCCCATGAATTCGCCGATGCTGAAGACGATGGCCATCTCCGGCATGGTGGTCACCTTGCTGGCCGTGCTCATGGCCGTGACGGTCGTGCCGTCCCTGATCGTCATCATGAACCGGGTGCTGATCCAGCCGTCCGTCTTGACACACATCCCGGGCGTCCGGCAGATCACCCGCACACTGGGTGACGCCGCCAGCGATCGGGGCTTCTTCTCCCGCCTGGCCCAGGGCGTCCACCGCCACCCCTGGTGGATCATGGCCGGGGCGCTGGTCATTCTGGCGATCATGGCCTCGCCCATCCGCACGCTGACGATGCGCATGGTTTTCGCCGACTATCTGCCCGCCAGCAGCCAGGTGACGCAGGCCTACAACACCCTCCAGTCGAGCGACTACCCCTACGCCCGCCAGGCCACCATCATCCTGATCGCACAGGAGTCACCCGACAAGGCGGCCAACCTGGTGGACGGCATCAAATCCATGTCACCCGACATCGACATGGTCGCCGCGCCGACACCCGTCAGCGGCGATGACACCCGAAGCATCATCGGCGTCCACGTGGCGGTCGACGACCAGGCTGGCAAGGCGGTGACGGACCTGGTCAAGCAGATGCGGGCCCACGATTTCGGGGTGCCCGTGCTGGTGGGCGGATCGGCCGCCCTGCAGTACGACTTCATCCAGTCCGTCGTGACAGCCATGCCCATTTCCTTGACCATCATGATATGTGCCGTGCTCCTGCTGCTGTTCCTGATGACGGGTTCGCTGATCGTGCCCCTGAAAGCCCTGATCATCAACTCTTTGTCGCTGGTGGCGTCACTGGGCACCACATGGTTCATCTTTGAGCACGGCTATCTGGGCATGCCGCAGGTGTCCGGCATGGCAGCCTTCATCGTCGTGTGCGGCATCTGCTTCGGTTTCGGGCTGGCGATGGACTATGAGGTGTTCCTGTTATCTCGCATCAAGGAATACTGGGACGCCGGCCACCCCAACGACGAGGCCGTCGAGATGGGGTTGCAGCGGTCCGGACGCATCATCACGTCGGCCGCCGCCATCATCGTGGCGGTGTTCATCGGCTTCACGGCCGGCGAGATGGGGGCCATCAAGCAGGTCGGCGTGATGCTGGCGGTCACCGTCGTGACGGACGCCACCCTGGTGCGCCTGCTACTGGTGCCCGCCACCATGACGGTGCTGGGCAAGTGGAACTGGTGGGCTCCCCCACCGCTGAGGTTCCTCTACAAGCACCTGAAGATCATTCATTGACCGATAATTCCCCTTCTTAGGAGGGGAACTGAGGACCACCCCGTCGGCTCCGCCGCCACCCCTCCTAAGGAGGGGAATTTAAGGGGACCACCCCGGCGGCTCCGCCGCCACCCCTCCTAAGGAGGGGAATTACCCCAATTTGCCGATCGTCTCGGGGAACCAATCGGCCAGCTGATCGGGCGACCAGGTTCCCGGATGGTTTGTTGCCGTCAGCGCCTGCAGCGATGCCGCCATCGTGCCCGCCATGACCGCGTCGGCGCCGGACGCCAGGAACACGCCCGCCGCGCCGGCCAAGACGTCGCCCGAGCCCGCTTGCGCCGTCCACCCGGGCCCAGTGATCGCCCGATACCCCGCCTGGTCGCCGACGCAATACTGCGCCGACCCCTTCAGCAGCACGGCCGCGCCAAAGGTTTGCGCCGCCTGCCCGGCCTGCCCAATCGGGTCGGCGAGAATCTCGGCCCGCTGCACCCCCAGCAGCTTGGCCAGCTCGCCCGCGTGCGGGGTCAACAGGCAGTTGGCGGGCAAAGAACTCCAGCCCAGGCTGGCCAGCGCTTCGTCAATCACCCACAGCGCCCCGGCGTCGATCACGCAGGGCACGCCGTCGCCCAGCCGGGCGGCCAGACGGGCCGCGTTCGGCTCGTCCTCGCTCCAGCCGCAACCGACCACCCAGGCGTTGACGCGTCCCACCCCGAAGGTGACGGACGGGCAGCGCGCCAGGACGGCCGCCTTGGCGGCGTCGGTGCCGCAGTAGCGGACGAAGCCGGCCCCGGCCCGCAGCGCCCCCAAGGTTGACAGCACCGCCGCCCCCGGATAGCGCTCGGATCCGGTGTCAACACCGACCACACCCCGCGAATACTTGTCGTCGCCGGCGCCCGGCACTGGATAGATGGCGGCAAACTGCTCGGCGTCAAACTGGCGCATCATTCCACCGTCACAGACTTGGCCAGGTTGCGCGGCTGGTCGACATCGTGGCCCAGCACGGTGGCCAGCTCGCAGGCGAACATCTGCAGCGGCAGGACGGCCAAGATTGGCTGCAGAAGCGTCGAGACGGGGGGCAGCGGAATCAAGGCGGACGCAAACGGCACCACCGACTCGTCGTCCGCCTCGGCCAGCACGATCACCCGCGCGCCGCGGGCCCGCACCTCTTGGATGTTGGAAACCACCTTGTCATGCAACTGATCGCGGCCCCTCGGCGGCACGATGACGAACACCGGCGTGGCCGGGCTGATGATGGCGATCGGGCCGTGCTTCAACTCCCCGGCCGCGAAACCCTCGGAATGCAGATAGGCGATCTCCTTCAGCTTCAGCGCGCCCTCCAAGGCGACGGGGTAGCCGACGTGGCGTCCGATGAACAAGAAGTCCTTGTTGGCCGCCAGATCATGGGCCAACCCATAGATCGACTCGGCCCGGTCGAGCACCTGCTGCATCAGCGCCGGTATGGCGTTCAACTCGTCGACAACGTGAGCCACCTCGTCGCCGAACTTGGTGCCCCGCACCTGCGCCAGCCACAAGCCCAGCAGATAGCAGGCGGCCAACTGCGTCGTGAACCCCTTCGTCGACGCCACGCCGATCTCCGGGCCGGCCCGCGTATACAAGACGGCGTCGGACTCGCGCGGGATCGTCGCCCCCACCGTGTTGCAGATGGCGATGACGCGGGCCCC
>WRFI01000195.1 GCA_009778875.1 Propionibacteriaceae bacterium
AAGTGTTGCAATGGCCCTGTAGCTCAGTTGGTTAGAGCGTCGGCCTGTCACGCCGAAGGTCATGGGTTCAAGTCCCACCAGGGTCGCTGGGTGGTGGCTGCGGTTGCCGCGTCGCCACCCAAAATTTTTGGCCGGGTAGCTCAGTCGGTAGTAGCGCTTCCCTGAAAAGGAAGAGGTCACCAGTTCGACCCTGGTCCCGGCCACCGCTAGTCAAACCCATATTCACCCTTGTGAGACCCGCATTGGTGGCGTGGAAAAGGGTGGCTTCGACCACCAGGCCGATATCGGATCTTGTGATAAGATTACCTTATGGATTTGATGGACGAGTATTTTGCGGCGCAAAATGCGCAGGTACAAGCGCGCCTGCGCCAGTCTGTCACGCTGCGGGCAATGCTGGCCAGCGAAGGGTCGCAGCGCAAACTTGCCAAGAAGTTGGGTATTAGCCAATCTGCCATCAGTCAACGGCTTGACGCCAAGACAAAACCAACCCCTCAGCAAGTGATGGCAGCCTGTGGCGATATTGCGCGCCGAGTGGCCGAAGATATGGGGTTCACAAAGATAGCCATATTTGGTTCAGTTGCCAGGGGTCAGTCTCGTGCCGACTCTGACATCGACTTTCTAGTTCAACCTCCAGAAGGTGCCTCAATCAAGACCCTGCTGACACTGCAGTCAAGGCTCGCCAGCATTCTTGGCTGCGACGTTGACGTGGCCACTTATGATGGGCTGACTGCAGGTCTCGATGACGACATACTGCAAGACAAGGTGATGCTTTGATGGAAATGCGACAAGCCAAAGAACTGCTCCACCTGCAGCACTGGCTTGCGATGGCCGCCGAACTTGTACAACGTGGACGCGATAATTACAACAGCGACCCGTTTCAACAGGAGGCGGGTGACTCGCTAATGATGAAGATCGGTGAGGTTGCCCGACGCCTTGACCGAATGGGGTATGCACCGCCAAAAAAGATTACATGGACGGATGCGAGCGACAACCGCAACTATCTGCTCCACGACTATGACGCGGTTAGCCGCAATGTCACATGGCAGACACTCTCGGTTGACTTGCCCGAATGGGGCCGGGCATTCGCCAAGTCATTTGTTGAGGCGCGACAAGTTATTGGCCAAGGTGGCCACCTAGAAAAGCAAAGCGACCAACACGCCCAGGAATAGGCCGATTGCGCCCACCAGTTGGGCCAGGCCCACCAGCTTGAGCACCCGCACCAGTTCAAGACCTTGGCCGCCGCGCGCGACGGTGACGATGGCCGGCACACCCCAGGCCAGCATTGCCAGCCCGAGAAGCGCGAATGGGTGCGTGAGCAGGGCGGTGGCGACCAAGGCCAGCACCGACGCCACCACCAGCCAGACAAACAACACGCGGCTGCGGTGGTCGCCCAGGCGCACCGACAGCGTCTTCTTGGCGGCCATGGCGTCCGTGGGAATGTCGCGCAGGTTGTTGGCCACCAGCACGGCGCACGCCCCGGTGCCTTGACACGCCGTGGCGGCGATGACCGCCCAGACATGCTGGGTGAGGCTGCCGGCCGCCGGCACAAAACCGGTCTGTACCAGCACGGTGCCAGCCGTCGCCGCCACCCCGAAGAACAGGAAGACGAACACCTCACCCAGGCCGACGTAGCCGTAGGGATGCTTTCCGCCGGTGTAAAACCAGGCGGCCAGAACGATCACGACGCCGAGTGCCACCAGCCACCAAAGATGCGTCAGCCACACCAGGCCCAAGCCGGCCAGGCAGCCCACACCGTAGGCCGTGAACGCCGCGCGCTTGACCGTCCCGGGGGACGCCGCTCCAGAGCCCACCAGACGCTGGGGCCCGACGCGGTACTGGTCGGTGCCCCGCACCCCGTCCGAGTAGTCGTTCGACAGGTTGACGCCGACTTGCATGGCGACGCCGACGATCAGCGTCAACAACGCCCGCCAGGGGTGGAAGCCCCCGGCCGCCAATGCGACAGCCGACCCGGCGATGACCGGTGAGATTGACAGCGGCAGGGTGCGCGGACGCATGCCCTCGACCCACTGGGCGGGTGTGGCCATCAGCGATTGCCCCAATGCAGGGTGACGATGCCGCCAGTCAGGCGCCTGAAGCTGATGCGCCGCCAGCCGGCGTCCGCCATCCACCGCGCGATGACAAGTGGGCCGGGCCAATCGACGATCGATTCCGTCAGGTAGTGGTAGCTGGCGGGGTTGGTGCTGAGCCGGGCGATGACCGGCATGACGTGACCCATCCAGATGTGGTGGGCGAATTGAAGCACCGGCCACGGCGGGGTTGATAGCTCGCAGATCACCAGGCGTCCGCCCGGCTTGGTGACCCGCGCCAGCTCGGTGAGGACGCGCTGCGGGTCGGGCATGTTGCGCAGGCCAAAGCTGACCGTCACCGCGTCGAAGGTCTCGTCCGCGAAGGGCAGCGACTGGGCGTCCCCGACCACGAAGTTGATGTCGGGGTGGTCGTGACGTCCGATCGCCACCATGCCCGGTGAAATATCGACGGCGCAGATCTTTGCGCCGGTGCGAGCCAGCACGGCCGAGGATGCCCCGGTCCCGGCCGCCACATCGAGCACGACGTCACCCGGGGTGGCCTGGAGGGCGGCAGTGGCGGCCCGGCGCCATCGTCTGTCCTGGCCAAGGCTGATCAGATCGGTGATGATTTCGTATCTGGGTGCCACGGAATCAAACATCTTGGCAACGGTGGCCGGGTGTTTCTCCGATTGCATCACGCTAAACAGTTTCTCACAGTCATGTCGGGTTTCGGCAGCCGTCTCGTCAGAAGCGACGCAAGGCGGCGTCATATACGTCCACGGTTTGACGGGCGATGGCTTCCCAGCTGAACTCGTCGATGCAGCGCCGGCGCCCGGCCATGCCAAAATGACGGACGCGGGCCGGATCGGCCAAAAGGTCGTTCACCGCGTCGGCGAAGCGCCCTTCGAAGCCCGCCTGATAAGAGGGGTTGTCCTGCTGTTCGGGGTCGTAGGCGACGAGGCTGCCCGTCACCTTGTCGGACACCACCTCGGGTATGCCTCCGACCGCGCTGGCGACGACGGCGGTCTCGCAGGCCATTGCCTCCAGGTTGACGATGCCCAGCGGTTCATAGATGGACGGGCAGGCGAACAGGGTGGCGTGGCTGAGCACCTGACGCAAACCCTGGCGGGGCGCCATCTTCTGGACCCAGATGACGTCCGCGCCCCTCTCGGCCTTCAACGCCTGGTATTCCTGCTCGAATTGGGCGGCAATCTCCGGAGTGTCAGGTGAGGACGCCAGCAGCACCAGCTGTGTGCCGGGTGTGAAATTGCGGGCCGCTCGCAGCAGGTGGATCAGGCCCTTTTGCCGGGTGATGCGCCCCACAAACACCACGCTGGGGCGGTCGACGTCCATGCCGATTGACGCCGGGAAGCCGGTGCTGTCGTCGTGGAAAAACTCGTCCGTATCGATGCCGTTGCGCACGACGTGGATCAACGCGGGGTCAAGGCCGGGGTAGACGCGTGCCACGTCGGCCGCCATGGCCGCGGACACGCCGATGATGGCCGAAGCCCCCTCGTAGGCGGTGCGCTCGGCCCAACTTGACAGCTCATAGCCGCCGCCCAGTTGCTCGCGCTTCCAGGGACGCAGCGGCTCCAGCGAGTGCGCCGTCACGACGTGCGGTATGTGCTGGTAGACGCCCGCCAAATGCCCGGCCAGGTTGGCGTACCAGGTGTGCGAGTGCACAAGATCGACCTTCGGCATGGTGGCAACGATGTCAAGATCAGCGCCGAAGACCCGAAGCGATGCGTTCGCCCCCGGCGGGAAGTCTTCGGCGTGCGCCGTGGCCCCGTCGCGGGGCTCGCCCATGCACTGCACGTCGACATCCACCAGCTTCGCCAGACGGGGGACGAGCTGGGCGACATGCACCCCCGCCCCCCCGTAGATAGTTGGTGGATACTCCCGGGTGACAATCGAAACGTGCATGCGTCAATTCTAGTGATGCGCGACGGTCGGCCACCCCTCGATTCCCCTCTGGGGAGGGGTGGCAGTCGCGAAGCGACTGACGGGGTGGTTTCTCAAGCAGGTGCAGCGCCGGAGCCACGGAAAATTCCCCTCTGGGGAGGGGTATTCGGTCGCTTCGCTCCCTGTTACACCTTCGTCGCGTTCGGCATACGAGCAAGCTCGTCTGCGCTCACTGCTCCTCGGTGTGGCG